>JBGTEZ010000392.1:0-7217 GCA_041747535.1 Gemmatimonadaceae bacterium | reverse complement strand
TGCGCCGCCCGTGAAGTTGACCCGAGCCAGCGACTGATCTACATTAAAAGGCTCGATTCGAACGCATCCAACCCTTTAACCAGCAACATGATAGACTCCCCCACCGATACAGAAACCCCAACCGGCACGACGCTGACTGCGCGCGAGAAGCGCGATCTGCAAAAAGCACAGCTGCGCCCGCTTGCCAACCTGCGCCCCGAGCTCTACGACGAGGACGATTATTCGCAGGACGAGCTCGAGACAATGATGGAGATGTACAACGGGACGATGGCCTCGATCGAAGAAGGCGAAATCGTCAAGTCCCGTGTGCTGGATATTCGCGACAACATGGTCGTCCTCGACATCGGCTTCAAATCCGAAGGGACGATTCCGCTCGAAGAGTTCAAGGATCTCCCCGACCTGAAGCCGGGTGATGAAGTGGAAGTTCTCCTCGAGCACCTCGAGGATCAGGAAGGATCCGTCGTCCTCTCGAAGAAGAAAGCGGACTTTATGCGCGTGTGGGAGCGCATCCGCGTCGCCTACGAGAACGACGAGCCGGTGAAGGGCACTCTCAACAAGAAGATCAAGGGCGGGGTAGTCGTAGATCTCATGGGAGTGGACGCGTTCCTCCCCGGATCGCAGATCGCCCTTCGTCGCGTTCCGAATGTCGACGAGCTGTTGGGACAGGCCTTCGACTTCAAGATCATCAAGCTGAACAAGCGCCGGCGGAACATCGTCGTCTCGCGCCGCGTCATCCTCGAGCAGGAGCGGGCGGGCAAGCGCGAGAAGCTGATGAAGGAGCTGCAGAAGGATCAGGTCAGAAAGGGAGTCGTCAAGAACATCACGGACTTCGGCGCGTTCATCGATCTCGGTGGCGTCGACGGCCTGCTGCACATCACCGATATGTCATACGGCCGCATTCAGCATCCGTCGGAGATGGTGCACATCGGACAGGAGCTCGAGGTCAAGGTTCTCGACATCGATTGGGACCGCGAGCGCATTTCGCTTGGACTCAAGCAGCACCAGAGCTACCCGTGGAAGGACGTGGCCGAGAAGTATCCGGTCGGGACGCGGGTCTCCGGTAAGGTCGTTTCCATAACGAACTATGGGGCATTCATCGAGCTCGAGCCGGGAATCGAGGGACTCGTGCACATCAGCGAGATGAGCTGGACCCGGAATGTCCGCCACCCGTCGAAGCTCGTTTCCATCGGCGAGGCGATCGAGGCGGTCGTGCTCAAGGTCGATCCGAACGAAGAGAAGATCTCCCTCGGCATGAAGCAGACGGAGCAGGACCCGTGGATGATGCTGCCGGAGAAATATCCAATCAGCACGCGCCTCAACGGGAAAGTGAGAAACCTCACCAGCTTCGGCGCCTTCGTCGAGATCGAGCCGGGCATCGATGGTCTGATTCACATCTCGGACATGTCGTGGACCAAGCGCGTGCAGCACCCGTCGGAAGTGCTGAAGAAGGGTGATGCCGTCGACGTGCTGATTCTCAACGTCGATGCGGAGAACAAGCGCATCTCGCTGGGTCTCAAGCAGGCGACCGAAGATCCGTGGCTCAGAATCGGCGAGACCTATCCGGTCGGAACCGAGCTTCGCGGCAAGGTCGTGCGGCTGATGGACAAGGGCGTCGTCGTCGACATCGGCAACGACATCGAGGGCTTCGTACCGGTGAGCCAGCTCAACTTCGGCAATCCGGTCAACAGCCCGGCGGACATCGTCTACGAGACGATGAATCTCGATCTTCGAGTGCTCGAGGTCGATCCGATCCACCGCCGCATCGTGCTGGCCGTGACCGCTATTCCAGAGGAGCAGCCGCCGCGGCCAGAGACGCCGTCGAAGGTCATTCCGATGGAGACCGACGACTACAGTCTGTCCGATCCTGTTCCGCCGCCTCCAGACGCCTACGTCGAAGAGCCAGCGTAAAGCTCTGGATCAACGAAGAAACGGGTCAGCTCGAGCGAGCTGACCCGTTTTCGTTGTCGGCGTTCCCTTGCGAGGAAGGGGGCGCGGTTTCATTCTGAAAGATGCCCTTCGCGCTCCGGGCCAAATGTCACGCACACTCGAGGCTTCGATGAAGCTGATCTCCGTTCTCGCCTTTGGCGCCGCAGTCGCCGGTGCGCTTCCGCAAACACTGTCTGCGCAGGCCGCCGCGCCTGCCCGCGTGCTCCCTCCGATTGCCTATTCGGAGTTCACCCTGCCCAACGGGCTGCGCGTGATTCTCCACGAGGACCACTCCGTTCCGATCGTGGCGGTCAACGTGTGGTATCACGTCGGTTCCAAAAACGAAACGCCGGGCCGGACGGGCTTCGCCCATCTGTTCGAGCACATGATGTTCCAGGGCTCGAAAAACTACAACGACGATTTCTTCCGCCCGCTGCAGACGGTGGGAGGTACGCTCAACGGATCGACCAACGTCGACCGGACGAACTACTACGAGGTAGTCCCGTCGAACTATCTCGAGCGCGCGCTCTTTCTCGAGGCTGATCGAATGGGCGGGCTGCTCGAAGCGATGACCGAGGCGAAGCTGGCGAATCAGCGCGACGTGGTTAAGAACGAGAAGCGGCAGAACTACGACAATCGGCCTTACGGACTCGCGGGCGCGCGCATCGCCGAGCTGATCTATCCGCCCGAGCACCCGTACCACTGGCTGACCATTGGCGCCCTCGAGGACCTGACGGCGGCGTCGATGAACGACGTCAAGGGATTCTTCCGGCGCTTCTACACGCCGAACAACGCGTCTCTCGTCATCGCCGGAGATATCAATCCGCGCGAGGCGCGCTCTCTCGTCACCCGGCACTTCGGGTCGATTCCGCGGGGCCCCGGAACGAATCCGGTCGTCGCGCCACGGCCAGTGATCGAGAGAGAGATTCGCGCGACGATGCAGGACCAGGTCGCGCTGCCGCGGCTTTACATGGTGTGGAACACGGTACCGCAATTTTCACCCGACGATGCCGCGCTCGATGTGCTGGCGGCCATTCTCGCCGAAGGGAAATCCTCGCGACTCGAGAGGTCCCTCGTCTACGATCTCCAGATCGGCCAGGACGTTTCGGCCAATCACCTTTCGCGAGAGATCGCGGGAACGCTGCAGGTGAGCGTGACTGGCAAGCGCGGAGCTTCGCTCGATTCGATCGAAGCCGTCGTGAAGCGCGAGATTGCCAGACTCGCCGCGGAACCGCCGACGCGCGAAACGGTTGACCGCGTCTACAACGTACGTGAAGCCGCGTTCGTCTACGGCCTTCAGACGGTGCAGGGAAAGAGCGACCGCATGAATGGCTACGCTACATTCCGCGGAAATCCCGGCTGGTTCGAGCAACACCTCGCTCGGTATCGCGCGGTCACTCCGGCCGATGTGCAGCGGGTCGCGCGCCAATACCTCACCGATAAGCGGCTGGTGCTCACGGTTTTGCCCGGGGCACGTGGCGCAGACAGTCCACGCCTCGCGGCCGGGGCCGCGGAAGAGGCCTCCCCGACAGCGCCTGCTCCGGTGAACGCACCGGTTTCCGCCGCCGCAACAGCACGCGCCGAGGCAGCGCTTCCGGGAGGCGGGCCGGCTCCAAAATTCAGCTTGCCACAGATCCAGCGCCGGCAGCTGACCAACGGCCTCGACGTGTTGATCGTGGAGCACCACGAGCTTCCCGTGGTGACCGTCAACCTCGTCGTGAAATCCGGTTCGGCGGCCGACCCGGCCGATCGGGCCGGGCTCGCGAGCGCGGTCGCGAACCTCCTCGACGAAGGAACCACCACGCGGTCCGCGCTCCAGATCTCGGAGCAGCTCGCGGCGGTTGGAGCGCAGCTCTCCACGTCGACCGGCTGGGATGCAAGCACCATCACGCTCACAACGCTGACGCGCCACGCCGATGTGGCACTGGGGGTGTTCAGCGATGTTCTCCTCAATCCCGCCTTCGCCGACACCGAGGTGTCGCGCTTTCGCGCTTCCCGTCTTACGGCGCTGGCGCAGCGCCGCAACGATGCGACCGCCATCTCGGGCGTCGTTTACCCCGCAATTCTATACGGGCCCAGCCATCCGTACGGCCGCCCCGCCCAGGGAGATGACGCGTCCACGCGCGCTCTCACCGCCGCGGACGTGCGCGCCTTTTATGCGGCGCGGTATCTCCCCAACAATTCGACGCTGATCGTCGCCGGCGATGTGCGGCCGGATGAGATCGTCCCCAAGCTCGAGCTGGCGCTCGCCGGGTGGAAACCGGGAGTCGCGCCGGTCGTGCGAATGGATCCGCCGGTGATGCGCGACAGGAGCGTGATCTACGTCGTCGACAGGCCGGGGGCTGCGCAATCCGTGATCAACATCGGTCATGTCGGCGTCGCCCGCTCGAGCCCCGACTACTTTCCGCTCCTCGTCCTAAACCAGATCCTCGGCGGACAGTTCATGTCGAGGGTCAACCTCAACCTGCGGGAGAACAAGGGGTACACCTACGGCGCCCGGACGTCGTTCGATTACCGCCACGGGCCCGGACCGTTCACTGCGACCGCTGGCGTGCAGACCGCGGTGACCAGGGAATCGATCTCTGAATTTCTCCGTGAGCTGCGCGGAATCCGGGGCGAGATTCCCGTTACGACGGACGAGCTGGCGAACGCCAAACGAGGGCTGACGCTTGGTTTCCCACGCACCTTCGAGACGCCCGCTCAGATCGCTGGACGGCTGAGCGATGTGGCACTTTACGGCCTTCCTGCCGATTACTTCGATAATTACGTCGCCAGCATCGAGCGCGTGACCCTGGGCGACATCACCCGCGTCGCGACGGCTGCAATCGATCCCGCCCGCCTGGCGATTCTCGTCGTCGGCGACCGAAAGGTGATCGAGCCCGGCTTGCGATCCTTCGCAGGTCTCGGAAACACTCTCACCTTCCTCGACGCCGAGGGGCGGCCAGTCCCCCAGGCTGGGGCGCCGTAGCGTAGGAGCGGCCGACCGTACCCCTGGTTTCCGGGGCCGTTGAGCAGTTGCGTACCTCGTACCGGATGAGTCCCTGATGTAGAGGGCCACCGACAATTTTTTTAGTGTAATCATGGATAATCAGGAATTCCGGGGCGAAGCACTTCTGGTGCTCGACTCCACGCTCAGAGTTTGCGCCGCCAACAGAGCGTTCTACGAGTTGTTCCGCCTCGCTCCCGAAGAATGCATTGGACAAATCGTCTACGAGCTGGGTGGAAAAGCCTGGGACGGGAAGCTGCGGCTGATGCTCGAAGCCGTGAGCGGAGGCGAATCGAGGTCGGACCACTTTGAGCTGATTCACGACGAGCAGGCCGCCGGCCACGGAGTGCTGTGGCTGAGCGCCAAGACGCTGCCGACGTCGACGACTGGCCAGGCTAGCATCCTCCTCTCGATCGAAAACCTCTCCGCCGGACGAACGCTCGAGGAATCGCTGTTGGCCGCGAGGAAAGAGCTTCAGGCATTCGCGGAGCTTGCGAGCCGCTCGGCGCACGAGCTCAATAACGTGCTGACCGTCATGCGAATGAACGCCGAGCTGCTCGAGCCCGAACTGGCGAAATACGGAGCGCCGGTTCAGGAGGTGCAGGACATCATCGTCGCCGCCGAGCGGGCGCAAGTATTGACGAAGCAGCTGCTCGTATCGAGCCGCCGCACGTATCCACAACCCACCGGCCTCGATCGCCTCGAAGGCACGAACGGTCTCGCCTCGGCCGATAGCACGAACGGCCTCGTCTCGCCCGATAGCACGGATGAAATGGGCGCGCCCACTGTAAAGAAGAAGGCGTCGCGGTCCAAAGAAATCGCCGGCGGGGAAACTGTGCTTCTCGTCGAGGACGAAAAGGCGCTGCGAAGGCTCACAGCCCGAATCCTCGGCGAGGCGGGATATCGCGTCCTGGAGGCCGCCGATGGCGCCAAAGCCCTGAGGGTCGCGGCGGACGAAGTGGGAGAAATCGACATCGTCCTCACTGATGTGGAAATGCCGACCCTGGGCGGGCGTGGAATGGTCGCCGAGCTGAACGAGCTCAGCCCCGGAATCAGGGTGCTCTTCATGTCGGGTTACACCGACAACGAGATACTTCGGCGCGGCATCCGCACCCAGGAAACCCACTTTCTTCAGAAGCCATTCACCGCGGAAGGCTTGAAGGCAGCCGTGCGAGCAGTGCTCACACAGCCCGTTGCGGTGTCTTCCTGAGGTAGAGCGGCGGGTTTCTTGCCTTTCACCCCTCCGAACGACACAACTTTTCGGAGGTCGGCGGATGAAGTGGACACCCGGCGGTCGCAGCACGAATCTGGAGGATCGTCGCTCCGGAGGCGGAATGGGTCGAGGGCTGGGAATCGGCGGCACGGTAGTAGTGCTCGCCTTGAGCCTCCTCTTCGGACGCAACCTGTTCAACGATCTGGGCGTCGAGCCAGGTGTCGGCGGCGCGGGCGGAGCGCCGATGACTGCCGAGGACTCGATCGCCCAGGACACCGCCGTCCAGTTCATGTCATTCCTGCTCGACGATGTGCAGGGTGTGTGGGCTCAGAAGCTGCCGCAGCTGGGCACGCCCTATACTCCAGCCCGCCTCGCCATCTTTCGGAACTCGACTGAGTCCGGCTGCGGCCCCGCGCAATCGGCAATGGGTCCGTTCTATTGTCCGCTCGACCAGAGGGTTTACCTGGACCTCGGGTTTTACGATGAGCTGAGGAAACGTTTCGGCGCTCCGGGCGACTTCGCCCAGGCTTACGTGCTCGCGCACGAGCTCGGCCACCATGTGCAGCACGTGCTGGGAACGGATGCGCGCATGCGCCAGGCGCAGCAGTCGAATCCGTCTCAGGCCAACGAGCTGTCGGTGCGCATGGAGCTGCAGGCGGATTGCTACGCCGGCGTGTGGGCAAATTCCACCAGCCAGCGGGACATGCTCGATCCCGGAGACATCGATGAGGCGCTCGGTGCCGCTTCCGCGGTAGGGGACGATCGGATCCAGCAGCGGACCACCGGTCAGGTGAATGTCGATGCGTTCACTCACGGATCGGCGGCGCAGAGATCGGAGTGGTTCAAGCGGGGGTTCGAGTCGGGGGATCCGCGGAACTGCAATACTATCTGAGCTGGTTTACGCCGCGTCGTCGCCGCCCAGTGATCTCTGTTGAAAAAGCGGACAGAACGGGCGCGAGGTAGGAGTGGCGTAGGTACCAGGTATTCAGGTCACCGCACGCCGACTTGCCTCGGATGGCAACCGCCACACGCGACGGCGCGAGTTGTTAGTCTCAGGATGAGGGGATAAGTCGCGAGGTAGTGACCTGCTTA
>JBGTEZ010000391.1:0-5061 GCA_041747535.1 Gemmatimonadaceae bacterium | reverse complement strand
CGTGTTCAGGTCTCCGACATCGATGCAGACGCGCGCCGCCTCGTTTGCCATCTCGCCCTGCTGGTAAAACGCGTTCTGCGGCTCTTCGCGCTCCCGCGTTTTCCAGTACGCGATCACCATCTCCTCGTAACGCACCGTGTTGGCGCAATCGCCGTCGAAAGCGTACGACATTGCCATCCGGCGCTGAGCCGCCGCTTTTGCGGCAGGCGTCGCCGCCGAATCTATTATGCGCTGAAACCACGCCCGCGCTTCGGTGGTACGGCCCTCGGTGTCGAGCCTGCCGGCCTGACGGAGTGGCGTCTGCGCGGTGTCGCCCATGTTCTGAGCGCCCGCCGGTGAGCTGGTCAGGAGCAGTATCGCCGCGGCCGAAACGGCAACTGCACGAGCGGAGGAGAGATGAAATGTCGTCATGGACAAAAAGTAACTCCTGGCCCACCGAAGAGAGGAGAGCAGTCACGGCAACGATCGGGTAGTCCACCCACGACTGGAATCAGGTCACAGTCGGTTGATGTCCGCACTCTCGAGCACCGTCTTCGGAGCGCCGTTTTTCGCGGCCGCGATCATGGCGCGCCCAAGCTGCTCCGTGGTCGTTACATACTGCGGGAATCTTTTCCGAAGCCACGGGATGAATGGTTGGAGAACCAGGTACGGGATGCGATAAAGCGCCGTTCTCGACTGGATTCCGTGCATCGGCTGAATGACTCCCGGTCGAAACATGTACGCGGCCTTGAACGGCAGGCGCAGCAGCGCGTTCTCGGCTTTGCCTTTTACGCGCGCCCACATCACGCGTCCGCCCTCGGTGCTGTCGGTGCCGGCGCCCGATACGAACACGAACGTCATGCGAGGGTTGAGGCGGGCGAGTGGCTCAGCGACGGCCATGGTGATGTCGTAGGTCACGCGAGAGTATTGCTGTTCCGTCTTGCCCGCCGAGGTAGCGCCGAGACAGAAGAACGCGGCGTCGAAACCGGACAGCTCATTCTCCACAGACGAGAAATCGAAGAAATTAGTGTGCACCAGCTCGCGGAGCTTCGGATGTCGCTGCCCGCTCGGGGCTCGCACGACCGACAGCACACGCTCGATGTCAGGATCGAGCAGGCATTCGCGGAGGACGCCCCGCCCCACCATTCCCGTTCCTCCGAAGAGAACAGCCTTCACAATTGCGGCTGGGCACGAAACTCGACGGGGCGTTCCTTCCGCGCTTCAGACAGCGCACGTCGCACTCCGTTGGCGTCGAGGTCAGCGCCATAGACCGGAGTGCCTGGCTGTTGCCGCCAGGATTCATCGAGAATTCCGGCATCGACGCCATCGAAGCCGAGCTCATCGAGCAGTCGCAGCACCGCGGCTTTGGCGTTGGCATCGTCACCCGCGACGGGAAGCGCAATGCGCCCCGCTTCACCCTTCGGTCGCCCGCGTTCCAGCAAATGCTTCGCGTAGATGTTGTTGAAGGCTTTTACCACGGATCGACCGAGTTGTTGTGCGACCCATCGGCTCTCGGTTGTACCGGCTTCGATCGCCTCGATCCGGCCGTCACGCCTGGGATAGTAATTTCCGGTGTCGACAACGATTGTGTCGCCTTCCGTAGCCGCGAACAGGTCCTTGGGCAATACGGGGACATTCTTCTCCGGAATCGTCACGATCACAACGTCCTTTCCGCGAGCTGCCTCGGAGATTCCAACCGCGTGGGCGCCGGTCTCTTTCGCCAGATCAGCAAGCGTCTCAGGTCCCCGGGAGTTGGCGACGAAGACATCGTGACCTAGGGCACGGAACCGACGGGTGAGCGTGCCGCCAATGTTGCCCGCGCCGATGATGCCGATTTTCATCGCTCCTCCTGGGATTGACAGCAAATCGCTATCCGGATCTGGCTACAACTCTGAAGAGTCGGGGCCGTCGTCTTCGGATTCAGGGCGTGTGAGCAGGTTGTTCGATCTCTCACGGTTGTCGAGGCGAATCGCAACTGCACCTGCACCCATCAAGCCTCCGGCCCCGAGGAGTGAGAGCTTTGCGAGCGCGACGTTGATCAGCCACGAGGAGCCTGGCCCGAGGTGCGCCAACATAGCCAGCGCGACCAGGACGCCGAGAGCCACTCCGAGTACCATCAATGACTGACCGATTAGGCGCATTGTTATGCTCACCGACAATTTAGCAAGAGACTCTTCTGGGCGAACGAACTCGCACTCAGTCAACAAGACGCGACGCCCGTGTTTGGTTCCCGCTCACAACATATACGCGATATCCGACCCGCTCGTCGGATATGCATATATCATGTGAGTCAAATCGGGCGCTGTCAGATTATTTCTGATGGCGAGCGCGAAAAGGTTTATGACTTCCTCGGCGTGTGGCCCGAGGAGATGAGCGCCGAGCACTCGACCGGTCTCTTCCTCCGTCAGCGTCTTGAACATGGTGGCCGTCTCGGCGACTCGGCGGTTCGAGAACCAGTTCCTCGTGTCCTCAGTTTTCACGCGAACTTTGAGCCCCTTCAGCTTCGCTGCTTCCTCGGTCAGTCCGACCGCCGCCAGCGGAGGTGTCGTGAAGACGACGCTCGAGACGCCCCTGTAGTCGGGGGTCTTGCTGTTTCCGTGCAGCAGATTCGACGCAATGATCGCACTCTGATGACCGGCGACCGGAGTCAGCGGAAGCGCTCCGGGCGATGCAACCGCGTCGCCAGCCGCATAGACCTTGGGGTTCGTAACGCTCTGGAGCCACTCGTTGACCTTCACGGCTCCACGCTCGTCGGCCTCGACATTCGCTCGCGCGAGATCCAGGTCCTCGGTCTTGGGGACACGACCGGCCGCATGAATGACGAGGTCGGCCGGAACCAACTCTTCACCGTGCGGTCCGCGAATCTTCACGCGATAATCGGAGCCGGCGCGTTCTACGCCGATGACGGGGGAGTCGAGCCTGATATCGACGCTCAAGCTGCGTGTGTGCTCGATGAGCCGGGCAACGAGGTCCGGGTCGAACTGGCTGAGCGGGCGGCCGCGCCCGAACATGAACACCTTGGCGCCCGCGCGTGCGGCAATGTGAGCGAACTCGAACGCAATGAAGCCCGCCCCGATGAGAGCAATCCGATTTGGAAGCACATCGAGATCGAGAAAGTCGGTGCTGGTTTTGACGTATTCCTCTCCGGGAATGCCAAGCGTGGCTGGTCTGGCACCGCTCGCAATCACGAAGAACTTCGATTCCAGCTCTTTATCATCGGCAACGAATCGGTTGGGGGCGATGAATCGGCCAATGGCGTGGTATGTGTCGATTCCGAGCTTCCTGAAGGCCGCCTCTCGCTGTGTTGGTACCGGTTCGGTGAAAGTGCGCTTGAACCGCATCAGCGCCGCCCAATCGAGGCTTGGCTCTCCGCTTACGCCGCGGCCGTTCATTCGACGGTGCCAATCGACGAGCTCCGACGCGCCAACGAGAACCTTCTTCGGGTCGCAACCGCGCAGTGCGCAAGTTCCGCCGTACGGCTCGTCATCGATGACGGCCACGCGCCAGCCTGCCTTCGCGCACCGGTTCGCCGCGCCCGAGCCGCCAGACCCGGTGCCTACGACGATCAGATCGTAGCGCTCGCCGTGGAGCATCAAACCGAGGAAGCCTTGGCCGCGCTGAACAAGGCAATCGATAAGGGTTTCGGCCACTGGAAGTGGATAGACCACGACCCCGATCTCGATTCACTACGCAACGAGCCGGGTTTCCGCGAGGTCGTTGCGCGAAGGCCGGTGGAGGACGTGGCGTAATCGCAGCGCCGCGTCGGATGCTCATCTCTGCAATGTCGGTTGTGGCTTGTCATGCGCCGTGCGTTGTGGTCACCGCCTTCGCGGAGAGAGTGAGCAGGAACAATGCGCCTCGCGACGAGCTGACCGCGTGCCGCACCCGTTGATCGAGCGCGATGAGCGTCCCAACGCGGTGCGCTCGGGTTTCGCCGCCGGCGTTGAGCTCGAGCTCGCCGTCCAGAACGTGGATGGTGATCGGACCTTCGGCCTCGTGCTCATTTATCGCGCCGCCTGGGCTCAGCCCCACGAGCGTCAGCCTGAGCGGGCCTTCTTTCACAAGCGTCCGCGCGGTTCTCGCGCGGCCCGCGGCCAGCTCGTCGCGTACAATCTGCATTTCCTCGCCGAGATCGAACGCTAGAACGTCGCCGGCCAGCGATCGTTGCACCGGGGTCATGCGCTCCTCCGTATTTTTCGATGACAGGGAGTCCGCTCCGACACGGCGTCACTCGTTGACGACGTGCGGCTCGATACGCGATGTCACACTATGCGATACAACGTGCACGCACGAGCCACACCAACCGCCGACGCGGGCCAGGTCGCCCACAGCACCATACGCGTTGCGCTGCCGCACCGCTAGCCGATTTGCGACGCGTTGTCAACACGCTGGAGATTTGTGACGAGCATGCGTATGCTTCGCACCCGGCTGATTACATCGTCGGCAGACTCAACCTCGGCGCGAGGTCGTACGCTCATGGATTGGTTCGTCAAAGCATTCATCCGCGCGAGCCTGGTGTGGTTTACCGCGGGTATCGCGCTTGGCCTCGCGATGGCGGCTCATCCGGCGTGGGTTGTCTACCGGCCTGCACACGCACACATGACCGTGGTCGGCTTCATCACGATGATGATCTTCGGCGTCGGTTATCAACTCTTGCCGAGGATGTTCGGACACAAACTTCAGAGCCGCGCGCTGGCGATTACGCATTGGTGGCTCGCCAATGTGGGTCTGGCGCTGATGGTAGCTGGGTTCATGCTCAGTCCCCACATCGGAGTGAAAAGCGCTCCGATTACATCGACAGGGGGGTCGCTATTCGCGATCGGTGCGTTCGCGTTCGTCTTTAACCTCTGGCGCACATTCAACGCCGCCGAGGCTCGACAACGTTTGACCAGCACGATCCCGCCGCCCGCTCGCACGTTGACCACCCTCGATGAGTGATGCACCACTCCAGCACGGATCCACAGCAGGCCCGGTTCGGACAGAATGCAGAAACCCCGCTCAAGGACGTATCCTCAAGCGGGGCAATTACTTCTGATTCATGGGCCTGGGTAGAGTTGAACTACCGACCTCACGCTTATCAGG
>JBGTEZ010000390.1:0-20313 GCA_041747535.1 Gemmatimonadaceae bacterium | reverse complement strand
GGCGCCCCTTTCCTCAAACCGCCTGTCTTGCCTTCGGCGGTTGAGCGAACCTCTCGCCGAGCACTCTCAGCTCGGCCACTTCCGACGGACTCAGCTCATGGTACCGCTCCGCCAGGTATTCGATTGTGTTGTCGAACCAGTCCTTCTGATCATCTGCCGCAGAACCGACAACGCCGCAGCTCATTATGTGCTGGAACAGTTCATCGCGGGCTTTTTCGAACGGGGCCGTTTCGGGCACCGGCTCCTTTCGGAATCTGTTTTTCTGGGTGTTCATCAATTCGGTTGAAGTAAAACGTCGCTGAGGTGGTGACTCGTCCAATCTACTCCTGTTAGACACCATCTCACAGGAGAAAGGTTCATGCCGCAGCGCGACGTTTGATGAAATCGAGAAGAATCTCCGAGAGATGCTCGGGGTTTTCCTCAGGCACGAGCCGCGCCACGCCCGCCAGCCTCATGAGCCTCGCATCGGGAATGGCGTTGGCGAGGCGGTCGGCGAGCTTCCCGTCCACCCATTTGTCCTCATCGCCCCAGACGATGAGGGTCGGGGCCTGAATCGCGGCATAATCGTCCTCGTCGAGATCCGCGCGATTGATCGAGCTGGCGAGATTCAGCAAATGGTTCGCTCCTTCCTTCCCGACGAAAGGGGCGAGGTAGCGCGCAATGAGCCGCATCGGCATGTGCTCGGGATCGGCGACGCTGCCCTTAAGGACACCCTCGAGCAGGGGCGCGGCTCCCATCACTCCGCGCGTGAGACTGAAGGCAAAGCGCGCCGTGCGTCGCTGCATCTGCGTGATGTCCTTCGCGGGCAGGTCTTCGAAAGCAGGCGTGTTCATCAGCACGAGCTTCTCGACGCGGTCGGGCCGCGTTGCCGCCAGCTTCATCGCGATCGCCCCGCCGATGTCGACACCCACGATGACGCCGCGCGCGACCCGCAGCACCGTCATCGCCGCGTCGAGATACTCCGCTTGCGCCGCAATGCCGAAATCGGCGTCGAGGGGCCGGTCAGACTGTCCGTGCCCGAGAAGGTCGAGGGAATACGCGGTATGCCCGGCGGCGGTGATGCTCGGGGCGACCGCTCGCCACAGAAAATTGCAGGTGCCGAAGCCGTGCACGAGGATGACGGCCGTTCCACCATGGCCGTATCTCTCGACGTGCATTGCCCCCGGACCCACCGGAACCCGCAGAACATCAGCTTGCATCTCTATACCCCTCTCTTACCTTTCGCGTCACCATCGGTTTTGCGCCCCAACGATCGCACCTACCCCGGAAGAATGCCGCCGTCCCGCGATAATCCGAACGACAGGAACGTACCCCGCAAGAACTCCGTCAGGGAGTCCCGCAATGCATCAAGTCGGCCAAAACCCTTCTATTGGCTGCTTGGAATCATCGGCATCATCGGCGTGGCGGCACTCGCTTACGTAGCATCGAGGCCAAAGGACGGCGTGAGGGATGTCGCCAGCGGTCCCGACACCACCAATGCCGGCCCGGCACAGGGCTACCTCCTCGGCAATCCCGACGCGCCGGTGAAGATCCTCGAGTACGCCGACTTCGAGTGCCCGGCGTGCGCCGGCTTCGCGACCATAACCGAGCCCGACGTCAGGAAGCGAATCATCGATGCGGGGTTGGCGAGCCTGACGTATTACGATTTTCCGCTCACAATGCATCCGAATACGATGCCGGCGTCTCACGCCGCTGCCTGCGCCGACGAGCAGGGAAAGTTCTGGTCGATGCACGACCGGATCTTCGAGTCCCAGGACGAGTGGAACGGCCAGGCAACGGACAGCCCCAAGGCGTTCTTCAAGCGCTACGCCAGCGAAGTGGGCCTCGACATCGGCCGGTGGGAAGCATGCTACGATGCGAAGAAGTACGCGCGTCGCATCAATGCCAATCTGGCCGACGGACTCCGTCGCGGCGTCGGCTCAACGCCCTCCTTTGTCATCGGCAACAAGCTGTACCCCGGCTCCATGTCGTACGACCAGATGAAGGCGATAGTTGACGCCAACCTCAGGGTCGCTCCGCCACCGGCGGCATCGGGGACGCCCCGAGCGCGGTGACGAAGCGAATGATCGTGGCCGCGCTCGCGCTGGTCGGGATCTTCATCGGGATCTACCTCACACTCTTCAAGCTCGGAATCATCGGCGAGCTCAGCTGCAGTGTCGGCTCCTGCGAAACCGTCAACACCAGCAGGTGGGCGGTGTTTCTCGGTCTCCCCGTTGCGGCATGGGGAGTTTTTTTCTACGTGTCTGTTTTCGTGCTGGCGCTGGCTGGAACGACGGCGTTCCTCGAGGAATCGCCCGTCATATCGTGGCTGCTGGCGGCATGGGCGACGGTGGGATTGATCTTTTCGGGCTGGCTCACCTATCTCGAGCTGGCGGTGATCCACGCGATCTGCATCTGGTGCGTCGTTTCCGCCATCCTCGTCACCGTGATCTTCGTGCTGAGTGTGGCCGACCTCCGCGAGAAACTGCCGGCCGCTAAGGCGTGACTACGATGACCGGGGCCAACGTTTCGGTCCCGGAGGTAATCGTCAGACCCCCGGCCAATAGAGCGGGCTTGAAGCCTGACGCCACCGGAGGAGTTGCCCGAACCACGTAAGCTCCGGGGAGGAGGAATGCGATCCTGAAGTCACCGTTCGCATCGGTCGCCGTCGTGGCGACGACGTGCGCGGGATCGTTGTCGCCGAGGAGGGAGCCGGCGGTGAGCACCTCGATGGACGCGCCCTCGACTCCAGCGCCTGTCGTCGAGGTCGCGCGTACGGATCCGATCGCGCTGCCGGTGATGTCTTGCGCGACGGCGCGGATGACGGGCTTGAAGTTGAACCCCCTGTCGACGGTGTTCCCCCGCATGACGAAGCTTCTTCCGACATCGAAATCCAGCGTCACCACCGAGCCGTCTTCGGTGAGATCGATCGGCTGGTCCAGCTTCACCTTGATGCCGGACTGCCCCGCGCTCGGAAAGTGAATCGGGGGAGTGCTGCCGTCCCCCAGCGTGATGGTCGAGCGGTCAGTGTCGAGAATCAGGCGAAATCCGCCGTATCTGCCGGTAGCGAGCGTCGCAGCGCCGAGATTGGTCGTGACGCCACCAGCGAGGTCGAGCAGGTTGATCGACACACCGGGCGTAGCAATGGTGGTCCATCCCCCGCGATTGGTTTCATCTTCGGCTTCCGCTTCAGTCGGCTCCGATCTGCGTGCCTCCACCCGAGTTACGAATACGTCAACCCTCGCGACCTCCGAGAACGGGAAAGGCGCATCGGTGAGGCGGACGGTGAGAGTGCCCATCGTGGGACCTGACGATTCCGCACACGCTGAAAATGCGAGCGCAACGACTGAGAGCGCGCTGAGTCGCCGAAAATATCCGTGCATTGACCTTCTCCTGTATGGGCGAACTGTTTGGACTAGGTACGCGGTTTTTTGGACTGATCCGGCTTGACGCGCGCGCCGGCATTGCCGGGCACGGCGGCAGGCTTTCCGGATGTCGCGGGACGCCCCGCCTCCGGCTTTTTCGCGCCCCTATCCGCGCGGATCCTGTCTCTGCCGTAGGCATTGCCTTGCCCACCGCGGGCCGCAATCTCGCCGGGCATTCTTTCCAGCTCGGCGTCGGACACATTCGCCTCGAGCCGGTCGAGCACTCGCTGCAACGCTTCGTCGGAGGGCAGGCCACGGTCGGCAAGGCTTCCGATCACGAATAGCGGCACGGCCAGCGATCGCTGTGAAGGCGCGGTCTTGGCCAACCGGCTCAACGCGGTGCCATCGACGCCTTTGCGGATAGCCTCCGCACCGGCTTCGATCTCGTCGGCGTGCGGAGGAGCGCCACGACCACTGGCGAGGGCGTTGCGTGCCGAACCCATGCGATCAGCCTGCTCCCCAATCGAGCGCTCGATGTCACCAGGTGCGACACCTTTCGCGGCGAATTTGAGCGCGCGATTCGCGAGGGCGTCAGCAGGAAGCTGGCGGGCGCGGGCATCCGAAATGCGCGCGAGAACGCGTTGCGCCACATCGGGAGGCAGCACTGCGCGCAACCGCGCTGAGGGGTCCACTGTGGCAGTCTGCGCGCGCGATTCATGAGCGGGCAACGACACACCCAGGCAAAACAGCGTCAGAACGGCAAGCCGCCTCATCCGCGAAACTCGAGCTTCCATAACTGACTCCATGACTAGTAGACTAGTCCCATCGTGCTGTCCGTCACATTCCAGTTTTTCAGGAGACAACGAGCAGGCCAACCGACCCTCCGAACTCATCCTTGAGTGGCATCAGGCCAGGTGGAATGACCCAGCTACCACCATCCACCCGCACGTTCATCTCGTACTGCCCGGGAACCAGTCGGAACTCGGCGATCCACCAATCGTCGCCGGCCGACCGCAGGAGCACTGGGACCCAGCCCGTGAAGTCGCCAGTGATCTCCACCCGCTGGGCCGCCCGCGCGTTCACTCGGATCGACACGACCCCTGACGGAAGGCGCTCGGCGAGGAATCCCTGGACAGAGCCTGCCGCCGGGGTCGCTGGAGCTTCGCGAGTGTCCGAATCGGGGCGCGGCAGCACAGCTCGGCGCTCCGAAGTGGCAAGGCGAACGCTGACGGACAAAAAACGACCTCCCGGAAACCCCTGAGTCGGATCGACAGGATAGGTCCCTCCGCTCGCGGTCAGGGCGATGCGCGGTCGAACCCACGCGAAGGCCGTCACGCTGCCCCACGCCCTGCTCCCCGTCTCCACACCTGGATTCTGACCGCCACCCCGGCCTCCAGCCAGCGCCGAGAAATCGATCTTATTGAAGCTTCGCCTCAGGGTCAGCTGGCCGTCCAGGTACCGGACCGAGTCGTCGACCGCGACCGGGGTAATCGTGAGCAGGGCCGTACCCTGGTGATTCTGCACCCATCCCCCGAGCTCGCCCAGTAGCAACCGGCGCCAAAGCGCTCCATCCCACGTTCCGCCTCCGCCGGCTCCGCCGAAGACGCCCGACGATGCACCCATCCGATGAAGACGAATATTGGCGATGGCTTGTCCGGTTCGAGTCCCGTCCTGGTGCGTGCTGCCTCCGGCGGTCACCGCCAGCTCACCGAGCGCGCCACGCCGGGTGGCTGTAAACAGTGAGCCCGAGGCGGAGGCCTGGGCGCTCCAGCCACCTTCTGTGAATTGTGAGAAGGTGCCCGCTGCCTGGGCGATCGCGCGCTCCCAGTCGACGCGCACATCGGGCGTCAGCGTAACTGCGGTAGCATTCAGAGTGTCCGCGTAGCGTAGGCCCACTGCACCGAGGTCGACACTCCCCTGGACGCGTTGCGCGCTGCCCACGCTCGCGAACAACAGAAAGGCGCAAGTCGCGCCCGTGAAGGCTCTTGAAGCGGACATCAATCCAATATGCCGCCAGACCGCTCTGAGGGAGGAGAGGCTGGATCTAGGACGCGCTCTGTTGGGTGAGACCGACGTGGATCACTGCGCTCTCGACACCAAAATCGTCGGAGCTTTTCGGGGCCAGCGGATCGGCGATCCACCGCGACCCGTTTATGATAAAGGCGTACTCGTGGCGTCCCGCCGGGAGAGCTATGGACGCGGTCCAGACACCCGGCGCGGGCCCTCGCTCGAGATTGGTGACGCCCTTTGTCCAAGCGTTGAAATCGCCGACGATCTCAACAGTGCTGGCGGCAGGATCGACGAAGACGAATCGCACCACGTGCACGGTGTCGCTCCTGACTGCACCCGAGCTCGACGCAATACCGGCGACATCGGAGCTCGTGCCGTTTCTCGTCCCGCCAACGATGGCGGAGAGAGCGATTATTCCTGCGAGTCCAGCCGCGACGGCAAGGCCGGTGAGTGGCGAGAGGCGAACGACACGCTCGGTGCGCCACCAGGAGGTCTCGGGCGGCGTAGCAATGACCGGGTGGATTGGCGAGCCTTCGCGCCGAATCTGTTCCATCAGACGCGCTTCGAAAGATTCAGCAAGGAATTCCGGAGAGCGAAGCGGGCGGGCGACGCTTTCCAGAAAGGCGGCGTCGTCCGAGTCGCGCGAGTCGCTTTGGCTTTCAATCATGGTACACTCCCTCCAGAAGATCGCGCAGCCCATCGCAGGCGCGTTTCACTCGCATCTTGAGCGCTGAAACCCCGACGCCGGTAATACCGGAAATCTCTTCGTAGCTCATCTCTTCCACGTACTTCAGCAAGAACGCCTCGCGCTGATCCGGTGGAAGCATCCCGAGCGCCAGCTGAATCCGATCGGCAACGCCCGCATCGAGCTCGACCTCCGGCGATCCCGACACCGCACGATCGATCGCTTCACCATCCGCGATGAACCTCAGGTCGCGCCGCCGCTGCCTCGAGGCAAACGTCCGGCACTCGTTCACGACGATCTGATAGAGCCAGCCTCCGAACCGATCCCGGTCCTGACAGCCGCGCAAACCGCGAAAGGCGCGCATGAATGCCGTCTGCAGCACGTCATCCGCATCCGCGTGCGACCCCAGCATCCGAACGGCAAACCGGGTGCACGTATCCTGGTACCGGCGCACGAGCCCGGCAAAGGATTCGGAGTCGCCGTCTAGAACGGCGGCAATCAATTCCGCGTCAGTAAGGCCTTTCACAGGTAAATGACTATACGACACCCATCGGCGGTCACAAGCCGATTGGGTGTCTCGCCGCCCGGTTTTTGGGGTTAGCGGCGGCCCCGGAGCGCCGGTTACGCGCGCCTTATGTCGCCCTGGCGGGTGGCGGCGTCGTCGAGTCTCAGCCGAGGCTTGTTATCCGCGGGGACATCCTCACCCTCGCGCTGCATCCGGCGCCGGAAGGGCACGAGGTCGCGACCCAGATGGACGAGCGCGCGGGTAGCGACGGTGCTCGCGAGCGGCTCGGGCACGCCCATTACCCGGATATAGGTGTCGATCGCCCTGTCAAAAGACAGATCCTCGGCCAGCGTGTCGACGAACATCAGCGCATTGTCGACGTGTCCCCGGACGATCGTCTCCTCCGCTCGCGCCTGTGAGAGACGCAGCCGACGCTCGGCGTTGGGATTCAGCTTGCGGCCGAAGATCGATTCTGGAAAGAGATTGCGAAACATTTTGCCTTCCGTCAGGGACTGGTGAGCTCCAAGTACCTTGATGTTAGGCACGGAATGTACCAGCCGATAGGCCTTCCGCCGGCCTGACCGACGTTACGGCGAGGTGAGGCTCAGAACGAGAGTAAGCCCATAATCGCCGGGCGTGTCGAGTGCCCAGGAGTACAGCGTCTCGAAATAGAGCGTGCTCGCTGCCGCGGCAGTGGCGGAACCGGAAAGAAAATTCGCGTCGGTGGTGGTGAGCGCGACGAACGGTCCGCCGGCGTTGGTGCTCCACCTGAGATCTCCAGCCGGCTTGTCGGCGCGGGCGGGAGCTCCCGGAGCGGTCGTGACCGCGCTCCAGAGAGGTGTGGACGACCTCACATAGAGTCTCCACGCGGCGTTGGCGCTGACGGTAAGCGTCGGGCCTGTAGTCGCATTCAAACCCGCTTCGAAATGAGCAAGCGTCGGCGCGGTAAGAGCAGTGGAGGTCGCGCTGAGCTGCAGCCGGATCACGCGCCCCGCCGTCATGGTGACGCTTCCCGGAAGACTGCAGCTCGCGGGCCCACCCGCCGCCGTGCATTGCCCGAGCACCGGCAACGGCGCGAAAACGATCAACGCGCAAATCGCCGCCGAGACGAGGAAGCCTGAGCGGCTCACTGCGACTCCCTTTCCGCGCGGAACGTTCCGGACGACACGATTCCGCCCGCTGAGGAGGCTACCCACGTCCCGGTGATGATGTCGCCATTGATCTGACCGACATGCCGGCGCGCAGTCGCCTCGACGTTCGCATCGAAATCGATGACGTTGCCTTCGGCGCGTCCACTTACCGTTCCGCCCATCAGTCGGGTTTCGCCGGACGCTTCGTTGACGCCGACGATGTCGAGGCGCCCCTGAAAGCTCGTCCCGGACTCTCCAGCGATGCTGAGCTCGCCCGTGAGGTTCTCACGTGCTGATCCGGTCTGGACCCCCGTGTAAATCCAGTCTCCACTCAGCTGCAGAGTGGACGGCTGGGCCTCGGTGGAGCTCAGGCAGCCGGAAAGCGCTACGGTGCAAAGGGCGAGGAGAAGACCGCTACGGCGCACGACGCATACCTGGACACGTCTCACTTTTCTTCCGGGTTGTTTGTGGAGTTCGGAGCAATGCCCGGAGAATTCGCTTTCGGGCCGTTCGCGCCGCCGCTCGAAGGTGTCCACATGCGAATTGGGCGCGGATCGAGCGTGATCGTGAGCGATCTCGACTGTTTTCCATCGACGACAAGAGACGGAATCTCGCCGCGCGGCACGAGCGGCTCCCCGAGCTCGGACAGATCGAAGTCGAGAGCATACGTGCCCACCGGCAACGCGTCGAAGGTCGCGGTCGTCGGTCCCGTCATCCGGGCCGACCACTCGCGCCCCGCCGCGTCGCGGGCGATGACGTGGGATTTCTGAAGATCCACCTCGACCGCGGAAATTCCAGAGCGTGGCGCGACGACGAACTCGACCACCGCTGAAGTCGACAACGACACGGCCAGGTCGCCGCGAGATGGGCCGTTGCCGCTCCAACCCGCGGGCAGCGACGCTTCATCGACGACGACCATCTGCCCTGCATCTCCACCAACGCGGTACTTCCCGTTCTCGTCGGCTATCGACGTCACTGATCCGCGACGGACCATTGCGCCCGCGACACCCATTTCATCGCGGTCGCGGCGCTGGTTGCCGTTCATGTCCTGATAGACATAACCCGCGGTCCCGGGCGTCCGGATCATCGGAAGAGTGAACGCGTGCTCGATGCGGGTACCGAACACCCACGGCGTCTTGCCGCTCGTCGTCCGGAAAATCGAATTGCGCTCGGCGTCGACCTTCAGCGCGAAGCCGTTGATCAGTGGAACGGACAATCCGCCTCTGACGATCGCCGACCTCTCCGAGCCGAACCCTTGGACGCGCTGAAGGTCGCCCTCTGCCTTGATGCCGCCCAGCCAGCCGATCACGACCTGCTCGCCGCGGATCCCGTACACATTCTGCTGAATCACGAAACCGGCTCTGTCGCGGGTCTGCTCGAGCCGCGTCTGGACCTCGATCAGTCCGCCGACGCCGATCCTGCCGGCGGAGGTCGTCCAGTAGTTGCGCGGCGCGCGATCCCGCACTACGGTCTGGCCGGTCGGCGCCGCCGACCGCGCGACGTTTCCGAGAAACGCCGAGGTGTTCAGGTAGAACTGGCGAAAGCGACTGCTATAGCTCACGCCAAGCTGGCTTTCACGGGATCCGAACGAGCTTCCGGGATTCGAGTCGGTCGCGCGCGACGTCGCATCGAATACGTACGAGCGGGCTTCGAGCGCGAGCGTAGCGCCGCCGTGAATATCATACTGCGGCCGCAGAGAGAAGCCGCTCGATGTCAGGCCGGCGAAGACTGACGTCGCGTCAGTGGTCCGCCAGGAGCTCGCGCTGACCATGGCGCGCGATCCGAGGCGCTCCGAAACATTCACGAGGATTTCGTTGCTCGCCCGGGCAAACGCGTCGCTTCCACCAGGAGCGTGAGTCACCCTGACCTGCTCGCTGCTACCGGCACCGGCACGCACCATCTCGGTCGACCATCCGAAACCACGGCCGGCGTCAAAGCGACGTTCGGCGACTTCCAGCTTGAGCGTGCTTCCGAAGAAAGAGGGAACAGCGGCACCCACGCCAACCGCGTCGAGCCGCCGCGGCGAAGAGCCGCCGTCAGCGAGATGAGTAAGCGAGGACGAAAACCTCAAGTCCCCCAGCTGCCGCTCAGCGCGAAGGCCGACCATTGGCTGGCGCTTCCCCATCCCTTCCTGCTGCATCGACATTGCGCCGAGCGTGATCAGGTCCCAATCGGGCTTGCGCACATGCAGCAACGCGCCCTGGCCGTATGGGTAGAGACCAGTGAGCTCGGAAAACGAGGTGCCGGTGTTTCCCATGCTGAGCTGACCCGACGGCGACGACAGGACAACGGACGGGGAGGCGCTGAAAGTTCCCATGCGCGCGAACGCGTTGCTCGCCGCCGCCCCGACCGACGACGACTGTGACATTCGCGCATCAATACGCACGGAATCGAAGAGCGCTCCGTTGGCGGTGAGCGAATAGACTCTGCTGCGAGCGCCACGCTCATCGGTCGCCTGCGAGACCGCCGAGACCAGCTGCGGACCCGCCTGTTGTCCGATCGAGCTCGCGTTCTGCACTTCCACTGTAATCGAGGATGTCGCAAGCGAGCTGCTCTGATCCGAGACATTGATTTTGAGGAATGCCGAGCCGGTGCTCGAGAGCTTCGGAATGGCGACTCTTGCCGTACGCCTGGCGGTCGCTCCCGGCTCTATCACGATCGCATGCTGCTTGCGATCACGCGATGCCCATCCACTGGGCAGCTCGAGCTCGGCCTCGACAATCTCTCGCGCGTTGCCGGCGTTCTCGAGGTCGAAGCGCACAACGACGTCGCTGCCGGCGAGCCCGTTTACGGGCTCCGGGGCAAGCTTGAGATTCAGGCGTCGAACGAGGCTCACGTCTATCTCCACCGGCACGATCAAGGTCGGAGAGCCGTTGGATGAGAACCGCGCTTCGGCGGCGAGGAGGTGCCCCGCGAGAGCGGCGGCGGGGATACCGATCGTTATCGCAACGTGAGTCTTCCGACCCTCGCCCGCGAGCGAGCGGGTCCGCGATCCGAGTACCACGAACTCGCCGCGGGCGATGATCTCGACTTGAATGTCGGTTGCTTCGGCGAGCGCGGGAGGTACGGGAATCGAGACGACCTGATAGGAGCGAGGGGCACCGGAAGCGATGATGGTCGAAAGTGTGATCGCGACTTCCCTGGCCGAATCGCTCTTTGCTCCGGCGAGCGGATGAGCGGATCCCACCAGCGCATAAGCGCGAGGTGCCGCCGTGAGCTGCTGTGCAGCCGCCGGCGTTCCGAGCACCGCGACCGCGATGAGGAGATGTGAGAGGGCTACCCGTGAGCGATCGATCGTCACGGCACGGTCTGCGAAAGGGTGATCTCGTAGTTCGCCGTGTACGTAGCGGGTGCGTCAGTGGTCCAGTCGAGGAGCAGCCGGAAGAAGACGGTGTTGCTCCACGGGTCGTTCAGTACGTTCCTCACCTGCACGCGCTGCTCGATCTGCGCGTTGGTGGCGGTAATGCTCGTCCAGACGGCCAGGTCCGAGCGCCGCCACTGCAGATGGCCGATCGGCTTGCCGCCGCCGAGTGACGCCG
The DNA here is from genome assembly GCA_041747535.1 of Gemmatimonadaceae bacterium. GTDB lineage: Bacteria > Gemmatimonadota > Gemmatimonadetes > Gemmatimonadales > Gemmatimonadaceae > UBA4720. The sequence continues at coordinate 9,100 of JBGTEZ010000390.1, read as the reverse complement.
AGGTGGTGCGAATGAGGACGGTGGTAGTGTGCGGCTGATTCCCGCTGGTGGCGTCCAATGTGAACGTCACACCAGTCGCCGAGTTCAGGAAACCCGCGATGTAGTCGTTGGCTGTTGGAGCAGGGAAAGTGACGGTCCCGCCGGTGAGCGTGAGACTCGTCCTCGGGTTTTGCGCAGCCGCGGGCATCGCTCGGAAAGCCAGTGCAACCACAATCGTCGCGACTTGCAGCAGGACTCCGGATACCAACCCGCGCGCGCGCACGTAGCTATTTCGCCTGCAGGTCGATCTGGCCGGCGATGATCTCCGCGCCACCAAAATCGATGAGAGCAAGCACGACGTAGTCTCCCGCCGCAAGATCGGCAGGGACATCGACCATCACCTTTCGTATCGCTCCCGGAAGGGTGGGGAATTCAGGAATCGTGACCTTGGCCGCCAGTGAATTGTCCAGGCGACGGTACTCGAGATGCCCCTTCGCGAGCAGGTGGGCCTCCCCGCTGTTCCGAAGCCGGATCGCGATCTGGCGCTTGGTGGCTGGAGCAGGCTTGACCTGGGTGGGCACGGGCGTCGACGAAGCCGGGGCTGAGGCAACCACCGGAACCTCCTCGATCGCCATGTCCTCGACGGTCGCGTCGCGCTTGAGGCCGGGCGGTGCGACGTAGACCTTTACGCCGGTACGGAAAACGTACTGGAGCGAGTTGCCGCGCCCTCCGGCGCGCTGCGGGACTTCTTCAACGAAGAAAATGTCCCAGCATTCCTTGCGCAGCGCGCCGGCATCCTGGACTGCCAGCCTGATGATGCGGGAAGAGCGCGGCTCGATACGGATCGACACCGGGGTTGCCGTGAGCATGGTGCCGCACGACGTGCCGGTGCTGCCAGCGGGGAGAAACCGGTTGTCCCCGTTCTCCATCCTGTCCCAGTCCTGGCGGGTAATCGTCGCCTGGACGGGCACGTCGGAAGTATTCGCCAGAGAAAAGCTGCCCGTAACTCGGGAAGCCCCCGAAATCGAGAGGGTTACCTCGAGCGGGTCGACCAGAAGCTGGGCGCCGATCTCGGGCGCCGAGAAGAGTCCAAAAGCGCAAAGGGCGAGTGCGGTTCTCCGCACTCGCCCTCTACGCTCTTCGCCCGTCCCGAAGGACGAGCGAGAGCGAGGGTGATTCATGAATTACGGAGCCGAAAGGGTGAAGACGATTGGCAGGCTGTAGGTACCTTCAGCATTGCTTGCACTCGAGAAGTCGTTGGTCCAGGTCGTCCGGAAGAATGCTGATGCCGCACCGCTGTTCGTCGCAGCAGCGCCAGAAGCAAAGGTCACGTCGCTGCTGGTGATCGCCGCGTAGGTTCCACCCGCTGAGGTCGCCCAAGCGAGGTCGCCGATCGGCTTCACACCAACGTTGGCGCCGGCGTATGTCCAGATCGCGGGGTTGCCTGACTTGATCTTGAGTGTCCAGCTGCGGTTCGCCTTGATCGTAAACGTCGGGCCAGCGTCCTGAAGCACGGCACCAGCGTCAATATTGTCAGCGGTCGGAGCGGTCAGCGAGGTCGTCGCCGAGCTCATGCCGAGCTTGACCAGCGCCCCTACTGAAACAGACGCCGTATTCGTCGTATTGCAACTACCGACGTTGCTGCTGCACTGTGCATTCGCCTGGTTTGAGACGAGGGCCGTTCCCAGCACCATCGCGGCCAGTACAAAACGAGTCGAATTCATTGGTCGAGATCCTTTGATATTTGATGGTGCCGGTCACAAGCTTACGGGGCCTGGAACTGGTCCTTATTCAAGTGGTTGTCGTCTTCCCCTATAAGACGAGATAGAGGGTGTCCCGTCACGTAAAAGTCATGAAATTGTTAAGATTCTTTTGACGATCCGGCTACGGATGTTTACGCAGGCCGGTGAAAGGGATTCGTCAGTCCCGCAAGGATACGGGAGGAGCCTGGCGGCGATCGTTGAGGGAGCCTAAGTCTTTGCCAACCAACCTCTTATCAATATGGCTGATCAGTCGCCCAGTTGATAGGAATCAGCCCTCCTTGTCCTCGTACTGATCCTTGAGGCTGGCGACCACATTGGGGTCGGCAAGGGTCGTGGTGTCACCCAGGGCGCGTCCTTCGGCGATGTCGCGGAGGAGCCTTCTCATGATCTTTCCGGAGCGCGTTTTCGGCAGGTCGGCGGAGAACAGAATATCGTCGGGCCGGGCCAGCGCACCGATCTTTTTTGCCACGAATTCCCGCAGCTCTTCGCGCAGCTCCGGCGTCTGCTTGTTCTTGTCCCTGAGTGTGACGAATGCGGCGATCGCCTGGCCCTTGAGCTCATGCGCTCTCCCGACGACCGCGGCTTCAGCGACGGCCGGATGCTCGACGAGCGCCGACTCGACCTCCATAGTGCCGATCCGGTGGCCGGCAACGTTGAGCACATCGTCCACGCGGCCAAGGATCCAGAAGTATCCGTCCGAGTCCCGCTTCGCGCCGTCGCCCGGGAAATAGAGGTCGGGGCGGCCTTCCCACTTGGAGAAGTAGGTCTGGACGTAGCGCGCATCGTCGCCCCAGATCGTCCGGAGCATCGAAGGCCATGGTTTGGTCAGCGCCAGCAATCCGCCACCAACGTCGATTCGCTCTCCGGTCGAATCGAGCAACTCGGCGGAATATCCGGGGAGCGCCATCGTCGCGCTGCCCGGTTTGGTCGCGGTGAGTCCAGGCAAGGGTGAGATCACAATGGCGCCAGTCTCGGTTTGCCACCAGGTATCCACGATCGGGCACCGGTTTCCCCCGATGTGCTCGCGATACCACATCCAGGCTTCGGGATTGATCGGCTCTCCAACCGACCCAAGCAGTCGAAGACTCGACAAATCGTGCCCTGCCGGATGGTCGTCTCCCCACTTCATGAAGGCGCGGATCGCCGTCGGAGCGGTGTAGAGAATCGTCACGCCGCGCCGCTCGATGATGTCCCAGAAGCGATCCTTCTCCGGCCAGTCCGGCGCGCCCTCGTACATGACGCACGTGGCACCACTCGCGAGAGGACCGTAGACGAGATACGAATGCCCGGTCACCCAGCCAATGTCCGCGGTGCACCAGAAGACATCCTCCTCTCTCAGATCGAAAACCATTTGCGTCGTCGTCGCGACGCCCGTCAGATACCCGCCGGTGGTGTGCACGATGCCCTTGGGCTTACCGGTGGTCCCTGATGTGTAGAGGATGTAGAGGACGTCCTCCGCATCCATTACTTCCGGCTCGCACTCGAGTGGCGCGTCGTGCATCAGTCGGTGCCACCAGCGGTCGCGTCCTTCGCGAATTTCCGCGAATCCTTCATCTCCGGAAGCGCCGGGGCGGCGCTGAACCACCACCACGTGCTCGATCGATGGCGTTTCTTCGACCGCCTTGTCCGCATTGCGCTTGAGGGGAATCACCTGTCCGCGACGATAACCACCGTCGGCCGTAATCAGCACCTTCGCTTTCGCGTCGTTGATCCGATCGCGCAACGACTCGGGCGAGAACCCGCCGAACACAACCGAGTGAATGGCGCCGATGCGCGCGCAGGCGAGCATCGAGATTGCCGCCTCGGGAATGAGCGGGAGATAGATGGCCACTCGATCGCCTTTACCTACCCCGAGCTTCTTCAGGACGTTGCCGAACTTCGACACCTCTCGATACAGATCCCAGTACGTCAGCGTCCGCGTGTCGCCTGGCTCGCCTTCCCAGATCAGCGCCGCCTTGTTGCGGCGCGGACCACGGACGTGCCGGTCGATGCAGTTGGCGGCGATGTTGAGCTTGCCGCCGGAGAACCACTTCGCGTGGGGGGGATTCCACTCGAGCACGCGGTCCCATGGCTTGATCCACTCGAGCTTCCGGGCTTCGTCAGCCCAGAACTTTTCGTAATCCCGCTCGGCCTCCTGATAAATCTTTGCCGAGGAGATCCTTGCCGCGACCGCGAACGCGGGATCGGGCGGGAATTTTCTGTTTTCCTGGAGAAGAACGTCGATGTCGCTCATTCGTCCTGTCGTTGGGCGCCGCCGAGAAGCAGCGCTGAAGGATACGGAGTTTTGCGCCCCTCCCGCCAGAGTGGCAAGTTCTAGGCACATGCCAACGATGAGCAAAGTGCCCGCGGCGACTCCGACCGAAGTCTCTGATCCGCTCAACGCGCGCATCCTCGCTGTCTCCGAGGATCGCATCTCGGGGTTCGTTCCCGAGCCGTTCGCGCAAATTGCGTTTTCGGCCGAGCTGCCCGAGGAGGTCGTGATCGAGCGGCTGCGCGCAATGCTCGCGGCCGGAGTGGTTCGTCGAATCAGGCAGACATTGATGGCTACCAATCTCGCTCCGGGCGCGCTCGTCGCGTGGCGGGTTCCGGCTGAAAAGATCGACTCCGCGTTCAACTACATGGCGAAGGACGATCCATTCTCCGGCCATGTGGTGATCAGGTCGACCGACACCGACACGCCGGGATCGGTCTATCGCCTCTGGACTACGCTCAAGGTTCCGCAGGGATTCTCGATGGAGAGGCACTGCGACTTCCTCGCCGCGAAAACTGGCGCGACCGCGTACCGCGTGATGCCGGCGAAGCGCCTGTTCGCCCTCGGCGTCGGACACATGCGCCGCCGCGGGCTGGAGCCCGGCTCGAAGAGCGAGGTGAAGGGCCGCGTCATCGACACCAACATCGTCGAGTTATCCGCTCTCGAGTGGCGCGTCCTCACCGCCCTCAAGCGAGAGTTCGAGGTCGATGAGATCACTCCCGACCCGTGGCGCGCGCGCGCCGCGGAGGCACAGGTGTCGCTGGAGGAGTTCATTCGTGTCGCGCACTCGATGAGCGCGAGACAGGTGATCGGCCGGTTCTCTACTTTCCTCGAGCACGTAAAGCCGTCGGCGGCCGGCGAGCGGGTGACACGCTACAATGCGCTCTTTCATTGGCGCGTACCCGAGGGCCGGGAGATCGAGGCGGGAACGGAGGTCGGGCGCCATCACATTCTCACGCACGCCTATTGGCGCGAGGGAGGCCCCGAGTTCGGCGACGTGAATCTGATGGCTGTCGCGCACGGAACAGAGAAGGCGCCCTTGCTTGCCCACAAAGAAGCGATCGACAGACACCTGGCCGATGTGGGAATTCCGGTTGCGTACACCAACGTGTTCTGGGGAGGGCGCAGCGAGATCAAGCCCTCGGAGATATCGCCGGTCGAATACGCCGCCTGGGCAATGCGGGTTGGTCTCGCGGACGCGGCGGCAACCCAGGGAACGATTCAGGCGCCGGCGCAATCAGAGAACCGGGCTTGAGTGAAGGAAAGGTTTTTCTCGTCGGCGCGGGCCCCGGCGATCCCGGACTGATGACGGTGCGGGGCAGGCAGCTCGTCGAGTCCGCCGATGCGATCGTCTATGACGCGCTCGCGAATCCGGCGCTCCTTCCGCCCGATGCCAGGGAGTCAGGGCACCCGGAGCTGTACTACGTCGGCAAGAGGGGCGGCAGCGCGCCGGGGGCCGGCGCATCAGTCTCGCAGGAAGACATCAACCTGCTGCTCGTGAAGCTCGCGCGCGAAGGCAAGCGCGTCGTGCGCCTGAAAGGCGGCGATCCTTTCGTGTTCGGGCGCGGGAGCGAAGAAGCGCAGGCGTGCAACGACGCGACCGTTCCATTCGAAGTCGTGCCTGGAGTCACCGCCGGAATCGCCGCGCCTGCTTACGCGGGAATTCCGGTTACGCATCGCGGCCTCGCAACTTCCGTCACGTTCGTCACCGGGCACGAAGATCCGGCCAAGGCCTCGACCCAGACGAACTGGACCGCGCTCGCGAAATCGGGCGGCACGATCGTGCTGTACATGGGCCTGAAGACGCTGCCCGCGATCGCGCGCGCGCTGATCGAAGGAGGGATGCCGGCCGAGATACCCGCCGCGGCAATCCAGTGGGGAACCATGTGGAAACAACGCACCGTCGTCGCGACGCTCGGCACCCTCGCCGCCAAGGCGGAAGAGCAGAATCTCACCGCGCCCGTGATCACGGTGATCGGCTGGTCGGTGGTCCTGCGCGAGGAGATCCAGTGGCTCGAGCAGCGGCCGTTGTTCGGGAAGCGTGTGGTCGTCACGCGCGCGACACAGCTGGCGTCGGCCCTGACGGAGAAGTTACGCGATGCGGGCGCCGATGTGATCGAAGTTCCCGCTACCCGGATCGCACGGCTCGAGCTCTCGCCGCTGCGCGACGCGATCGCGCGCATCGACGAATACCAATGGCTCGTCTTCACCAGCCAGAACGCTGTCGCGATTTTCTGGGAGCAGCTCCTTGGCGGCGGCCGTGATGCGCGCGCCCTTGCCGGACTGAAAGTGAGCGCCGTCGGTCCCGCTACCGCCGGTGCGCTGCTCGAGCGCGGTATCGCGGTCGATACGATTCCGGAGCGCTTTGTCGCCGAAGCGCTGCTCGAAGTGATGAGCGCGCGCGACGACGTCGCCGCTTCCCGCGTCCTTTACGTCACCGCCGAGGGAGCACGCGAGGTATTGCCCACCGGGCTGCGTGAGCTCGGGGCGAATGTGGACGTCGTGCAGGCCTATCGATCAATCAGCGACGACGCGACCGCCGGCCGGCTCGCTCGCTCGATCGAAAGCGGGAAGGTTCACCTGGTTACGTTCACTTCGGCGTCGAGCGTGCGGGCCTACCTCGACGCTGTGGGAGCCGAGCTCGCCGTTCGCGTACCCGCCGCTTCGATCGGACCGCAGACGTCGGAAGCGCTGCGCGCCGCGGGAATCGAAGTGAGACACGAGGCAGAGGAGTCCACGATCGACGGGCTCGTGGCGGCGATCGTTCGTGGCAGCTGAGCGCGGGCGCGCAAAGAGCTCCGGTGTAGTTCGAATCGGCACTCGTGCTTCTGAGCTGGCGCTCAGGCAGGCAAGACTCGTCGAAGCCGCGCTCGGTGCGCGCGGGTTGCGAACGGAGCTCGTGACCTTCAAGACCACTGGTGACAAGAAGCTCGATCAGCCGTTGTCGGAGATCGGCGCCAAGGGGTTGTTCACCCACGAGCTGGAAGTCGCGCTCGCGAAGGGCAAGATCGACTGCGCGGTGCACTCGCTGAAAGACCTTCCCACGGAGTCGAGCCCGGCCCTGGAGATCGTTGCCCAGCTCGAGCGCGAGGATCCGCGCGACTGCGTAGTGGTCAATCGCGGAACGGGTGCGGAAGGGCTGGATGATCTGCCGGCGGGGTCGCGAGTGGGAACGTCCAGCTTGCGCCGGCGCGCCCAGCTGATTGCGCGGCGGCCGGATCTCGAGGTTGTGGAGCTGCGCGGCAACGTTCCCACCCGCCTGAAAAAAATCGAGAGCGGCACCGTGCATGCCGCGATTCTCGCGGCCGCCGGGTTGATCAGGCTCGGAGCGGTACAGCGCATCGCAATGTTCCTCGAGCCGCCCGACTGGCTTCCCGCCGCGGGACAGGGCGCGATCGCGATTCAGATCCGCGGGGATTCTCATCTCCGAGACGTCTTTGCGTCGCTCGATCATCATCCGACGTCCGTCGCTACCCGCGCCGAGCGCGCCTTTCTCGCCGCACTGGAAGGGGGGTGTCAGGTGCCTATCGGGGCACTCGTGAGCGGGAGCGAAGGGTCCCCTACATTATATGGGATGCTATCCGATTTGCGCGGCACGCACATCGTGCGCGGCTCCCGCGCGCTCGACATCGATGCCCCCGAGGCGACTGGGGAAGACCTGGCCGCCGAGATCAGGGCGCGCGGCGGATCGAGCCTCCTCGTCGAGCTCAGACAATCCTCGCTCAAGCTTCCATCGCCACAGCCCGAATAGTGTCCAGCTTTCCTCACTACCGCCCGCGCCGTCTCCGGCGCACCGCCGCGCTGCGCAACCTGTTTCGCGAGACGCATCTGTCGCCATCGCAGCTGGTGCTGCCGGTGTTCGTGCGAGCGGGGAAAAAGCTGCGGCGCCCAGTCGAGTCAATGCCGGGGGTGAGCCAGACCTCGGTCGACGAAATGCTCCGTGACGCCGGGAAAGCGGCAAAAGCCGGAGTGGGAGGAATCATCCTGTTCGGCGTGCCGGAGGTGAAGGACGCGGTTGGATCGGCCGGCTGGGACGACAACGGCGCCGTCCAGGCGGGGATACGCGAGCTGAAAAAGGAGATCCCCGACCTCGTCGTCATCACCGATGTCTGTATGTGCGAGTACACCGATCATGGACATTGCGGCGTGCTTAGGGACGGTGACGTGGATAACGACGCGACTCTCGAGCTGCTCGCGCGGTGCGCGGTGTCGCATGCACGCGCCGGAGCGGATGTCGTTGCGCCGAGCGACATGATGGATGGGCGGGTGCGGGCAATTCGCGACGCTCTCGACGCCGGGGGATTTCAGGGAACCTCAATACTCAGCTACGCCGCCAAGTACGCGTCTGCGTACTACGGTCCATTTCGCGAAGCCGCCGAGTCCACACCCAGGTCCGGAGACCGGCGCGGCTACCAGATGGATCCGGGCAATTCGAGCGAAGCGATGCGCGAGGTACTATCCGACATCGAGGAAGGAGCGGACGCGGTGATGGTCAAGCCTGCTGGTCCTTACCTCGACATCGTGGCGCGAGTGAAGGCCGAGACGGGTTATCCCGTCGCCGCCTACCAGGTGAGTGGCGAGTACGCGATGATCTGCGCGGCGTCCGAGCGCGGGTGGATAGACAGGGAGCGCGTGATGATGGAATCGCTGCTGGGCATTCGGCGCGCGGGGGCAGACCTCATCGTTACCTACTTCGCGACTGAAGCCGCTAAACGGCTGCGACTCGTCTGAGACCTCTGCGCAGGGGGAGAGGGTGGGTATCCGCTTCGGCGCTACGCTCGCTCGGGCGGAGCCCGTAACTGCGCTCCCTCGCTCCGCGCGGTCGCCGGTCTCCTTGGTCGCTCGCTTTGGAAAGCGCCTGCGCGGACACCCACCCTCTCCCCACAAAGAGTTTTCGCAACCGCGGCGCAACCGCAGGTTGCGCACTGCCCCGAGAGGAGCGCCCGACACGATCTTTCGAGGCCTCCTCTCACGGGCTGAAACCGGGAGAGGGAGGCAGGGCGGGGGTGCTGCGTAAGCGACTTCCAGCGAGCGACCAGGAGACCCGCGACCGAGCGGAGCGAGGGAGCGTAGTTAGGGGCTCCGCCCGAGCAAGCGTAGTCGCGTC
>JBGTEZ010000389.1:0-22129 GCA_041747535.1 Gemmatimonadaceae bacterium | reverse complement strand
CTGGCGTTCGCGGCCGCCCAGGAACAGCGCGGCCAGCGGGCCCGGGTGGGGGGCACCGAGATCACCTACGTCGCCACTGAAGACGCCCCTCTGGGCGCGGCCGAGATCGTCTTTACCGCATTGCCGCACGGCGCCGCGACGAAATGGGTCGAGAGCTCGCGAGCCTCTGGAGCGCGGGTGGTCGACCTCTCGTCCGACTACCGTCCCGGCGCCAGTGCCGCCAGCACCGCTCCCTACGGTCTGACCGAGATCATGCGCGCCAAGCTTCCCGGGTCGGACATCGTCGCCAATCCGGGCTGCTATCCGACCGCCATCCTCCTCGCCATCGCCCCGCTGCTCCGTGAAGGGTGGGTGGTGCCGGGCGCGACGATCAACGTCTCGGCCGCGAGCGGCGTTACCGGAGCCGGATATTCTCCAAAGCCCGAGCTCCTCTTTTCCGAGGTCGCTGAAGATTTTCGCGCCTACTCGGTGGGGAACGAGCACCGGCATCTGGCCGAGATGCGGGCCGTCACCGGCGAGCTGGGAGGAGAGAGCAACGACATTCTCTTCACTCCGCACCTCCTGCCCGTTGCCCGCGGGATTCTCGCCACCATCACGGTCCCCGTAAACCGCGATTCAGCGGATCCGCTCTCCCTCTGGCGGAGCTGTTACGACGGCGAGCCGTTCATCGAGATCGTCGAGCAGCCACCGTCACTGCGCGACGTGGTGCGGCGCAACGTGGTCAAGATCAGCGTCACCAAAGCCGCCAACGTCAGGCAGCCCACGCTCATCATCATCTCGGCGATCGACAATCTCATGAAGGGTGCGGCGGGTCAGGCACTGCAGAACGCCAACGTGCTCCTCGGGCTGAGCGAGCAGGCAGGGCTGCCCGCGTGATGCGCGTGGTGAAGATCGGCGGAAGGGCGCAATCGGATCCCGGCCTCGCGGGAATGATCCGCGCCGCCTGGGAGGCGAGTCCCAACGCGCTCTGCATCGTCCACGGCGGCGGCGACGAAATTACCGCGATGCAGAACGCGCTTGGAAGAGAAGCAGTCTTCGTCGGTGGCAGAAGGGTGACGAGCGCGGCCGATCTCGAGCTGCTGCGCATGGTTCTGTCGGGAGTCGTGAACAAGAGAATCGTGAATTCATTCGTAACTGAGGGAATTCCCGCCGTCGGAATCTCGGGAGAGGACAGCGGGCTGATCGGAGCCGAGATCATCGATTCCGCCACTCTCGGGTTTGCCGGACGTCCGACACGCATACAGCCGCTGGTGATTCAAACGCTTCTGACTGCCGGCTTCCTGCCTGTCATCTCGCCCGTCGCTTACGATGTCTCGAGCGGCACCGGTGGGACGCTCAACGTCAACGGCGACGATGCAGCGGCCGCGATCGCGATTTCCCTTGGCGCAGACGAGCTGGTCTTCGTCGCCGATGTGCGGGGTGTCGAAGACGAAAGCGGAACGCTGCTCTCGGGCATTCACACCGAGCTCGCGCGCGAGCTCATTACGCAGGGCATCGCCGCGGGCGGAATGGCGGCAAAGCTGGAGTCGGCACAGGCCGCCCTCGGAGCAGGGGTCGAGCGCGTCAGAATCTGCGGCGTAGCCGGTCTCGCTGAAGCGGACGGAGGTACTCTCATCACTCAAGCAGAAGGTGTTGTCTCATGACCGCCGTATCACTTCCAACCGAAGCTGAGATGGTCGCTCCGCCCGCCGCCGTTGCATCGAGCATCCTCGCGACCTACGATCGCGCGCCGATGAAATTCGTGCGCGGCGAAGGAGTCGAGCTGATTGATGCGGAAGGGAAGCGGTATCTCGACTTCTCGAGTGGGATTGCCGTCAATGCCCTGGGGTACGGCGATGCGGGAATTGCACGGGCGATCTCCGCCGCACTCGATACGGGATTGGTTCACACCTCGAATCTGTACCGGACAGCGCCCGGCGAGCGCCTCGCGGAAATGCTGACCGGGCTGTCCTTCGCGTCGAAGGTTTTTTTCTGCAACTCCGGAGCCGAGGCCAACGAGGGCGCTTTCAAGTTTGCCCGCCGCTGGGCCCGCCAGACCGGGAGTAGCGCCAAGGTGGAGATCGTCGCTCTACGTGGCGGCTTCCACGGGCGGCTCTTCGCATCTCTGGCGGCGACGGATCGCCCGACCTACCGCGCGCCGTTCCGTCCTCTGGCTGGTGGCGTCTCGATCTGCGAGCGCGACCTGACCGATCTGAATACCGCGCTCGATGGCGAGACCGTTGCGGCCGTGATCGCGGAGCCGGTGCAGGGAGAGGGAGGTGTGCGGGTGCTCGACCGGAAATTCCTGCAGGGACTGCGGGAGCTCACGGAACAGCGCGGAATCGCCCTCATCTTCGACGAGATCCAGTGCGGACTGGGCCGGACCGGAAATCTGTTCGGCTATGAGACGGCGGGAGTGGTGCCGGACATGGTGACGCTGGCGAAGCCGCTCGCGGGCGGATTGCCGATGGGTGCCGTGCTCATGACGGAAGAAATCGCGGCAACGATTCACCTGGGCGACCACGGCACGACTTTCGGCGGCGGCCCGCTCGTCGCCGAAGTGGCGGCGTACGTCTTGGAGCGGCTATCGGATCCAGCGCTGCTCAAAACTGTCCGGCAAAATGGAGCCTGGCTCGGCGAGCAGCTCGACGCGATCGCCGCCCGCACCGGAAAGGTGCGAGCCATTCGCGGAGTAGGGTATCTGTGGGGCCTGGACGTCGTGGAGCCCGCGAAGGAAATCGTGAAGCGTGGATGGGCGGAAGGCTTGCTGACGCTGACAGCGGGGGAGCATACGATTCGGCTGCTGCCGCCACTGGTGATGGACAAGGACGATCTGGCACGAGGTCTTTCCATTCTCGAGAAGATCATCGCTCACTAGGCGAGGCGAAGTCGCCAACATCGCGGTTCCCGGTTAACATACCGGGACGTGGTAAAGGCCAGCGACACCTACCGTCAGGACACCTTCCATCGCCGGATGACTTCGCTCTTTCCGCAACTTCGCTTTCTGACCGGGCTTCTTGCGGCAGCCGCGTGCGTACCGGTACCGCCAAAATCGCCGGCATTCGATCCACTGTCCGTTACCCGAGACACGATCGAGGCGCGAGCGCTCTTCGAGGAAAACATCGACGCGATCCACAAGCGCGACCGGGCGCGTTACCTGGCTACCTACCTTCAGACGAGCACGCTGGCGCGAAACGGTCCAGCCGGGCTCGATCTCGGCTTCGAAAACTGGAGCGCCCGCAACAGCAGCCAGTGGCCCGATACTCTCGTCGCCACCAATCTGCGTGTAGTGCCGATCTCGCCGGGGGTGGTATACGGAACGTACTGCTACAGCGTTACTCAGAAGGACACGACCTCGAGCGGTGTGTCCGAGCGCATGTTCGTGCGCACGCCGGCCGGCTGGCGAATCGCGGTGACGACCGCCTTCGGTCTCCCTCCCGGAGCGCCCGCGCAGTGTAAGTAGCGAGTTTCGACTTGTCCGGCTTTCGGTTTCTCTCGCCCAACTATTCCTGATGAATCTCAAGCTGCTTCGCGCCATCACACTGCTCGCCCTTGCCGGATGTGCCTCGGCTCCGGCCAAACCATCGGCCGGTGCGGCGGGAACCCCCAAGCTGCTTGTGTTCATCACCGTCGATGCGCTGCGGCCGGACTACTTCGCGCGGTACGGCCGCCAGCTCAATGGAGGACTGGCGCGGCTGTACAACGGTGGCGCGGTATTCACCAACGCCTATCAGGACCACGCGATAACCGAAACCGCACCCGGACATGCGGCGACGATGTCCGGGCGATTTCCGATCCGCACCGGGATCTCGACCAATCTCATGGGCGTCGAAGACTCGAGATCCCCTTTGCTGGAGGCGCAGGGTCCGGGCGCGTCGCCACATCGATTCCGGGGAACGACACTCACTGACTGGCTGACGGCGAAGGATTCGCGCACTCGCACTCTATCGGTATCGCGAAAGGATCGCGGTGCGATTCTCCCGATCGGACGCTCGAAGCAGCCGGTGTTCTGGTATGCCGGCAACGGCAATTTTACGACGAGCACGTGGTACGGCCCGACGCTGCCGGAGTGGGTGCGAGAGTTCAATGCGCGCAAAGTTCCGGCGTCGTACGCGGGTCGCGACTGGAGACTCCTCCTCCCGGAAAGGGAATACACGGAGCCGGACAGCGTGACCGTCGAGAGCCAGGGAGTGCGCTTCACTTTCCCGCACATCGTCCCACGGAACGCGGACTCTACCGTGCGGATGCTGCCGGACCTGCCGTGGATGGATGAGGCCACACTCGCGTTCGCCATGAACGGCCTGCACACTCTGCGTCTCGGGACCGGCCCGCAGACCGACATCCTTGCGATCTCACTGTCGGCGACGGATGCGATCGGCCATCGCTACGGCCCGGATTCGAGAGAGCTGCACGACCAGATCCTTCAGCTGGATCGGTTCCTCGGCGCGTTCCTCGATTCGCTGTTCAGGGTGCGGAACGCAGGTGATGTCATCGTGGCCCTGACGGCCGATCACGGGCTGACACCGTTCCCGGGGGTGCGGTCCATGGACCCGAATGTGGGAGCAAGAAGTGTCGATCCGCAGCCGATGCTGCGCGAGATGAGTAACTCGCTTGCGGCGGCAGGAATTCCTGGACCCGGTCTCAAGTATCTCTTCGGCGTCTACACGGGCAATGGCTTTCGATTCGACTCGGGGGTGCTCGAGCTCGACAGAGCAGCGCTCAAGGCAGCCAACATCAACGCCGACTCGCTGGTGGAAAAATTCCGGACTGAATTTCTGCGGCTGCCCGGAATCGCGCGCGCCGACCGGATCAGCGAGCTCGCTCGCCGGGACACGGTCGCCGATCACATCGCGCGTCGCTGGCTGCACGCATTCGGAGACGAGAAGCATGCGGCACTCGTCGTGACGCCGGCTCCATTCAGCTCGTGGGCGGCGTACTACGCGATGCACGGTACGCCAAACGAAATCGACGCGCGGGTGCCGATCATTTTCTACGGACCGGCATTCAAGCCCGGCAGGTACACGCAGGTCGCGCGCGTAGTCGACATGGCGCCAACGATCGCGACGGTGCTGCGCGTCGCTCCCGCCGAGAAACTGGATGGGCGCGTGCTGTCCGATGTCATCAGATAGCACACCGCTTCACGACCTCTGGAAGGCTTTCGATGAGGCCCGGTTCAGCGCGTCCAATACGCTGAACCTGAGGGAATCACTACCCACGGCGGCCGATGCGCGTTATCGCACCGAGCAGTGGCTGCGGGAGCGACAGGTGAGTCGAGCTGGAAAGGTGCTCGTCATCACCGGACGGGGAAACAACAGCCCCGACGGTATCTCGCCAGTCCGTGAGGGAGTTCGTGGACTGTTCCCGCTGCTGCGCCGGCGCGGGGTGATAGCGGAATGGAACGAGCATTCACCGGGTGCGTTCGTGGTGTCGCTCGCGCCAATCAACGCTCTCCTCGACGCGCCGAGACGAAGACGGGATCAGAAGGAGGAGGTGACAATGACCACGCCGGCATCGCTCGATGGGCTGGAGCGAGCAACGCTGGACCTGTTGCGGAAGCTGGCGCGGAGGTCGCTCGAGTCGCTGGGGGCGCACGTACCGGAAAAGTTCATCGAGGGAGAAATGCTCTCCCGGTTCAATGCACTGGCGCCGGGCGTGCAACCGGGTCCCGACGGCGAGCAGCGCCTGCGTGAGGCTATCGTCGCGGCCCTCGAGCAGCTGGATGATGAATGAAGGGTTCGCTATCGAACTGTGCTGGGTGCGATAGCGCACTCATCTCAAATTGCAGTCGGATTCAGACAAAATTTCGGGTGAACCATGGGCCCGGACATTGCGAAGATTCACATCTCGTTGGGCAGGCGAATCGCAACGCGCAACAACGGCGAGATGAAAAACGGACAGCGGGCACAACGGGCGCGATTGACCCCGGACGAACTGATCCCGATTGCGGCCTATGGCGCGAAGGCGACATGGCCCGCCGGTTTTCAGCTCTATCAACGTGGCGCTGCGGCTGACGGAGTCTTCATCGTTCTCGACGGCCACGTGCTGCTGAGAAACCGGATCAAGGTAGGTCGCGGGTTCGTTCCCAGCATCGCCACCTCCGGACAGACATTCGGCAGCGAAGGTCTTTCACAGGAGAGCGTGTACGTCACGGATGCGAATGCGTCGGAAGAGACGCGCACGCTTTTCCTGAGCGGCCCACAGTTTCGCGCCTTTGTCAGAGAGCACCCGGGCCAGGCGCTGCCGCTTCTGTCCCAGGCGATGTCAGAGCGCGCCTACCTGCTCGAGAAGCTGCACGAGCTCGCGGCACTGAATGTCGACCAGCGATTGATGTCAACGCTTTCGCACCTGAGCGCGGACCACACGTTCACGACGGAAGATGGACGTCTCCGACTCGAAAACTCCCACCACCGTCTGCTCTGCGAGATGGTGGGCGCGACCCGCGAATCGATCGCGCTTGCTCTCAGCCGCCTGGTGGCGGCGGGAATCGCCGAGCGCGACGGAATGACTTTTCTGATCACGCCGGGCTCGCTTGCATCGCGAGCGACCAATGGAGCGAGCTCGAAAGCGACGGTGCCCTTGACGCAGGAGATGCTGCGGCCAGCTTTCCCCTGAATGGGGAAGCTGTCAGGCAACGACATCGGGGCGATACGCTCCGGAGCTGAAACGATCGATCTGCGGGAGGAGGGCTCACACGGAGCGCTCCTCCTGCATGGTTTTGGGGATACGCCGCAGACACTGGCCGGACTCGCGAAAAAACTGAAGGCGGGAGGGTACGGCGTGTATGCGCCGCTCCTTCCCGGTCACGGGCGCACGATGGAGGAGTTCGCGAAATCAGGCGCCGACGAGTGGGCACGGACGGCCAGGGACGCGTTCGACGAAATGCATTCGCGTCACGCGTCGGTGTCGGTCGTCGGGCTATCGATGGGTGGAGCGCTCGCGATCGCCCTCACCGCGGAGGTCGGGGAAGTACCGGCTCTCGCACTCATCGCCCCCTACATCGAGATGCCGGCGCGCCTCCGTGCCGCTGCGTCGACCCACCGGCTATGGGGAAAATTCGCGGGAGAGCTGAGCGCGCAGAATCCGCTCTCGATCCGTGATCCGATCGCGCGCGAAAAAAGCCTCGCTTACGGCGCGGTTACGGGCAGCAGGCTATACCAGTTGCTGAAAGTAGTCCGACGCGCCAGAAAGGCGCTCAAGGACGTGACAGCCCCGACGCTGCTCATCCAGTCGCGGGAAGATCCCAGGTGCTCCGTGCGCGGGGCCGAGCGAGCGATGGAGATGCTCGGAGCGCGGGAGAAAAAGCTGATATGGACGCAGGGCGCCGGACACGTAATTACGGTCGACTACGGCCGCGAGCGTGTTTACCGGGAGATAAGAACCTGGCTCGACACGCACACCGGCCGGGGCAGGGCAGCCGCCGCTGATTCAACAGCGGCTACCTGACCCACCCGGTCTAGAAGCGGTCTTGAACGAACTCGGTCACCGTGCCGACGGCACGCTCTCCGAGTCCCTGAGCCTGCTGAACGACACCACTCGCGACGCGCTTCACGCGCGCGACCGGCGACTGTCTGCGGCGCGCGCCTTTCCGTGCCGCGGCCTTGCGCTTGTTGCTGGGGCGCTTGCGATTGGCGGCGCCCTTCTTTGCCGCGATCTTGCGCTTGACTCTCTTTAGCTTGCGGGTGGCGGCGCCCTTTTTTGCCGCGACCTTGCGCTTGACTCTCTTGAGCTTGCGGGTGGCGGCGCCCTTCTTTGCCGCGACTTTACGCTTGCCGCTCTTTCGCGAACTCTTTCGACGTCGTGAACTGGACTTCTTGGCTGCAGCCATGAAAAGCTCCATGTAGGAGGGTTCGTGGAGGGGAATAGCAAGATTCGCGCACAACAATGCTGCGCTACACCGGCCGACAGCGCAACAGAGATTACATCACTCGACGGAATGCGTGATCGTTCGCGTCTCGCCGTGCCGCATCACCCAGAGATCGTCCTCAGGCAAGCCCGCGGTGCGCCAGTTGGCGCGCATCCGCTCAGGGGGCTCGTCGACAGGCTCGTCGGTGAGCTTGAACGTGCCCCAATGTCCTCCGACCAGTACCAACGGCCGTCCCGGTGCTTTCTCGCGGAGGTGTCCGATCGCGATCATGCAGTCGTCCGGGTTCATGTGAACGGGACCCATGAACCAGCGCGGCTCGTACGCGCCGATCGGCAGAATCGCGACGTCGAACGGACCTGACCGCTCGCCGATGAGCGCGAATTCGGGATGAAGCGCGGTGTCTCCGGCGAACAGAACCGAGTGATGCGCCGAGCGAATCGCCCAGCCGCACCACAGAGTCGCGTTTCGGTTATCGAGCCGCCTGCCCGAAAAATGCTGCGCTGGGACGCAGGTGAGCTGGAGCGAACCGATCGCGAGCCCCTGCCACCAGTCGCATTCTGACACCTCGCGAGCACCGCGCGACGTCAGGAATTTTCCGACACCGAGGGGAGTGAACCAGGCGATCGCGGGATAGCGTCGTATCAGCTGCGTGACGGTGCGCTCGTCGAGATGGTCGTAGTGATCGTGGGAGAGAATAACGGCGTCGATCGGCGGCAGATCGTCGAAGCCGACCGCGGGCGGAACCAGGCGGCGAGGACCGGCGAAACGGACTGGCGATGCCCGGTCGCTCCAGATCGGATCGAGCAGAAGATTGTATCCCCCGATCTGGACGAGAAACGTGGAGTGTCCGACCCAGGTGATGGTGAACGACCCCGGCTCGGCCCGCGGGAACACGAAAGCGGAGCGAGTCAGCGGAAAGGTGTGCGGCTCTGTTCTGCCCTTATCTGGCGCGCGCCGCCGGTCGAAGAGCGTCCACTTGAGGAAGTCTAGAAATCCATGGGTCCGTGCCGTAGCCCACGGATTCCGAAAGCCTCCCCCCGGCCGGTGATGCGCTCCAGCCGGCATCCCGGCCTTCAGCTGACCAGTGGTCGCCGAAGGTTCTCCTCGAGGTGCACCTTCGATTTCATTCCGACGAGCGCCGATGCGATCGGGAGTGATTGAGCGAACGCAATCGCACGGCGCGCATCAGTGGCAAAGCCCGGGAAGGCGGTGCTGATCTCTTCGGGCAGCGCGCTGGTGAGCCGAGATTGCATGAGCGTAGCGCTACCCACCACCGCAACGTCGAGGCGGTGCGCGGCTTCGAGCAGCGGAACGAGCTCGGACCCGTATTGCTGGGTTGGGGCACGCACGGCTTCGGTCATCGCCAGATTGACGGGCAGCTGCACGACTCCGAAGTGGTGTCCGCTACCGCCGACTTCCCGGGCGAGAAAAACGAGTCCTTCCAGGCTCAGATGGTTGCGCGATCCGGGTGGGGTGCGGAAGCCTTGCCATGTCGCGCAGCCGTACGCCGCGATCTTCCCATCGGACACGTGCTCCTCGAGCGTGTTGAACGCCGCACGAATCACGTCCTGGAACTTCGCGCTGTCCACCGCATCGAGCTGCTGCTCGGGGTTGTGGAGATAGTAGACGTCGATGGTGGCCAAGCCAAGGTTTTTTCTGCTGCGCTCGATCTGGTCGGATAGATAGCGGGGAGCGAGACAATGGCCGCCCGAGACGACGTCGGCCGGCGTCATTATTCCGGGACCGTAGTACTCGCTTTGCAGAAAACCGCGGTAGCCTTCCTTGGTGCCTGGCGGCGTGCGGTCGAGCGGGATATAACCGCCCTTCGTGCAGACGACGACCTCGTCCCGCGATACCGTACCGCGCTCGAAGGCGGTGCGGAGGGCGCCGCCGATGCTGCGCTCCGATCGCTGGCAGCGATAATTGATCGCGGTGTCGAGAAGGTTGACGCCCAGTCTCAACGCCTCGACCGCGGTTTCGGAGTACCGCGCATCTTCCGCATCATCGCAGTCGCCGAGGTAGGTGCCCATGCCGAGCTGAGAGACGATGCTGCCGTGCACGAGCGGTCGATACGAATGCTCTGTCGGGCCAGAGCCGGAGCGCCTCGCGAGTCGGCTCGTACCCTGGGCTGTTGCACACCCATCGACGAGTGCATCCGATCTCTTCGGGCGGCTCATTGCGGGGAGGCTAAGGCAGGCCGGAAGCTATGGCAAGGCCGATGGATGCGCGAAGGTCTCGTGTCGTTGCGGTGCGGTGGCGTGATCGTTTGGTTTAGGAGTGACATGTCGATAGATTCAAATAGTACACCGGGTCTCAGTTCACTGGAGTAAGAAATGCCGGATTTTGGAAGCTGGGGAACCGCGTGGTGGAAGCCACTCGTGTTCGTCATCGTCGCCGGACACCTCACCAACGTGTCCGTAACGCTGTTCCTGCACCGCGCTCAGACGCACCGGGGCGTGAAGCTGCACTATCTCGCGGAACTGCCGATGCGACTCTGGCTATGGCTCTCGACGGCGATCGTCACCAAGGAGTGGGTGGCTTGTCATCGTAAGCACCACGCCTTCGCCGATCGGGAAGGCGATCCGCATAGCCCGCTGATGGAAGGGCTGCGCAACATCGTCCTCAAGGGAGCCTTCTACTATAGAAAGGCGGTTCGTCAGCCCGGCATTCTCGACAAGTACGGCAAGGGGACGCCCAACGACTGGCTCGAGCGACACCTGTTGTCGCCGCTCAACTGGGTCGGGATTCTGGTGATGCTGGCGGTCGACGTCTATCTGTTCGGCTTCTTCGTTGGGCCTGTCGTGTGGGGAGTCCAGATGATCTGGATCCCGTTCTGGGCGGCCGGGATCATCAACGGCGTCGGCCACGCCGTTGGATACAGGAACTTCGAAGTGAAGGACGAGAGCAGAAACATCTCGCCGATCGCCATCTGGCTGGGCGGAGAAGAGCTGCACAACAACCACCACCACGACCCCCATTCCGCGAAGTTCAAGGCGAAGTGGTACGAGTTCGACATCGGCTGGTTCTATCTCCGACTGCTTTCCCTTTTCGGGCTGGCGGAAATCTCCTACGCGCGCCGTTAGGTAAAGAGTGCCTGAGACTGTCACCTGCGCGCGGTGTAACCAGACGCGCGCGGGGTTCGCCAAGCCTCCGTTTCCTGGGCAGATCGGCGCCCGCGTCGTCGAAGAGATCTGCACCCAGTGCTGGGCGGACTGGCTCAAGCAGCAGACGATGCTGATCAATCACTACGGGCTCAACGTCATGGACCCGCAGGCAAGATCGTTCCTCACCAAGAACATGTCCGCCTTTCTCTTCAAGACCGGCACCGAGTCCGACGTCGACACCACGAAGAAAGGCACAATAACCCACTGACAATGCGCCAAGCCCTCGCCCTGGCATTTGCCGTTTCGTTCATGTCGGTCGTTGGCGGCTGTCAAACGCCGCCGGGGTCTCAGTCGGCCGCAACGGCAGCCACCGCCCGAGCGCCGGTTTCCGCTCGCTGGACCGATTCCGTTCTGGCGTCCCTGACTCTCCGGGAAAAAGCGGCGCAGATAGTGTGGCCAAGTGTCTATGGCGACTACGTTTCCGGCGATTCCAGACAGTGGCGCCTGCTCACCAAGTACGTGACGGAAGACAAGGTCGGCGGGTTCACGATTTCAATCGGCTCGCCCACCGAGATCGCCGTGAAGCTGAATGCGCTTCAGTCGATGTCCAGGGTTCCGCTGTTGTTCGGAGCGGACCTCGAAGCTGGCGCCGGGTTTCGCGCGCGGGGCGGATACTTCGTCCCCAATGCCATCGATCTGGGCGGGGCAGTCGTCTTTCCGCCCGAGATGGCCATCGGTGCAACCCGGGACACCGCACTCGCTTACGAGCAGGGCCGCCTGACGGCAGTGGAAGGGCGAGCGCTTGGAATCCACATCGCGTATGCGCCAGTCCTCGACGTCAACAACAATCCTGACAATCCGGTCATCAACACCCGCGCGTACAGCGAGGACCCGCTGCTGACCGCGCGCATGGGGGCGTCGTTTATCAGGGGCGTCCAGGATCAGGGCATGATCGCGACAGGAAAGCACTTTCCCGGTCATGGAGACACCGGCGTCAACTCTCACCTGGCGCTGCCAGTGATAACCGTGAGCAGGAGCCGCCTCGACTCGGTCGAGCTCGTCCCGTTCCGCGCCGCGATCAAGGCAGGGGTTGGAGCGATCATGTCGTTCCATGGCTCGATGCCGGCACTCGACTCATCCAATGTGCCCGGAACGCTGTCGGCCAAGGTCATGACCCAGCTCCTACGCCGCGAGCTGGGCTTCAAGGGACTCATCATCTCGGACGCGATGGACATGCGTGGCGTTCTGGACCAGTTTGGCGCGGCGGAAGCGGTCAAGCGCGCTATTGCGGCGGGATGCGATGTGCTCATCCAGCCCGACAACGTGACATTGGCAATCGACGCGGTCGTGGCTGGAGTCAGCGAAGGACGGTACAGCGAAGCACGTCTCGACTCGTCGGTGCGCCGCGTGCTCGAGTCGAAGCGCAGCATCGGTCTGGCGCAAAGCAAGCTCGTTGACATCAACGCTTTACGTTTTCACGTCGGCGACAGCGCGAGCACCCAGATCGCGCGGCGGATCGCCGAGAAATCGATCACGCTGGCTAAGGATTCATTGCGGCAGGTTCCGATCGCGTCGAGCACCGCACGGGTGCTCTCGATCACGCTGGCGCGCCGCACCGATCTCTCCGCCGGGGTGGCGTTCAACGGCGAGCTTCGGGGCGGCCTGAGGAATCTGCGCGCGGAGTTCGTTGCGACCGAAGATGGAGCACTCAACTATCCCCGGCTCACCGCTGCTGCAGATTCGGCAGATGTTGTAATCATCGGATCGTACATCGGACATAACTGGGATGCGGTGACGGCGAACGCGCCGGGCGTTTTCGCCGCCTTCGTGGAATCGCTTGTGGCGAGAGGGCGGAAGCCGATCGTGGTCGCGTTCGGAAATCCGTACCTGCTGCGCCAGATGTCATCCGTTCCGACTTATCTCATTGCGTGGGGCGGTTTTCCGGTTTCGCAACAGGCGGCAGCGCGCGCCCTGCTGGGAACATCCGCCATTACCGGGCACCTACCAATCAGCATACCGCCACATGTGAGCCGCGGTGCCGGAGAGCAGCGGCAGGCTCGCTCGCCGTAGGTTTTCCGCGCGTATTCAGGCGTTCTTCGCGCCTGGCGGCGCTGCGAAAAAAAAACAAAAAAATTCTGTTGACGCACGAATCGGGTCGCGGTATATCACTACCTCCTTCCTGAATACGCTCGAGCACGCACCGCCGGGCAATTCAAATAAAAATAGATCGCGGCGGTCTTGACTTTAGTCGCAAATTGTGACTAATTCGCATCACGATGCGCGACCGCTCCTCCGGAAAATCCTCATCCCACACAGTCGACGTCGTTCTCGTGACGGCAATGGGGACGGAGCTGGCGATCCTGTTCACGCGGAGCACGACCGAGCGGGAGCGGTGGTCGTTGCCGTGGAAGGCCGCACAGGCGGGCGAATCCCTCGACGCCACCGCCACCCGCGTCGCGCACGAAGCACTCGGCGAGCCCCCCGCCTGGATCGAGCAGATTGGAGCGTTCGCTGAGGGAAAGCGACACCCCAGCGATGCGGATATCTCGGTTGCCTTCGTCGGCCTCATTCCGCACGAGACTGCGTCGCCACGCCCGGGGAATACCTGGTTCCCCGTCACCAACATCCCTCCCCTCTCCCCACGCCAGCGAGCGATGGTCGAAGGCGCGATGGAGACCATTCAGGCTCGCCTCGACCACTCCCCCGTCGCCTTCCGGCTGCTCCCGCCAACCTTCACGCTGAGCGAGCTCCAGCACCTCTACGAGTTGTTGTTGGCCAAACGTTTACACAAAGCCAGCTTCCGACGGGCGCTGCAGGCTGCGTCCCTGGTCGAGCCCACCGACGAGTGGCGAAGCGAGGGAAGAGGGCGGCCCGCCCAGCTCTATCGCTATGCACCGAAGAAACGGCGTCGAGGACATCGGGGAGTCCGATTCGACCTGTTACACCCCTGATACGGGGCTTACCCCCGGGGAACCTCTTGCGTTGGCGGTGTATTAGTTGCAACTTGTACATAAGGCAGTACAACCTGGGATGGGAGCGCCGGCAGCCATGCTCGCCTATCTGGACAGTCTCTGCGCAGCGTTGCTCGCACGAGATAGCACGGAGATACAGCGACTTCTCGCGCTTCCCTCAGCGCGAGACCTCCCCCGTCGCGTCCGCGAAGAAGCCGTCGCCATATCCCGCGCCGGCAACCGCAGCTTCATGGCTCCGATCAACGCGCTGCATTTCTACTACAAGCTCACTCACATGGTTGACGAGTCGAGCGATCCGATCTTCGGCGATGCGAAGCAGCCGATTGGCGAAAGCGGACAGATCGAGCTCCCCCTCCGGAAAGTCGGTAACGGCGGCAGGTAGCGCTCTCTAGACGAGCGCGCGCAGGGAGTTCTTCTTCTTCATCGCCTCACCCCAGATATCGCCGAGCTTCTCGAAACGCTGTGGCGCGTTCTCTATCGTGAAGCTTCGCGGCTCCAGGTCATCGGTCAGCTCCGACCAGTTGATCGGCGTGGAGACCGGCGCGCCGGGACGGGCGCGGACGCAGTAGGGGCCCGCCACCGTCTTTCCCTTGATGTTCTGTAAATAGTCCACGTACACCGTCGCCCCGCCGCGCGCTTTTACAAATCGCTCGATCGTGGCTTCTTTCGGATGAGCAGCGGCGACCTTTGTCGCAATCATTTGAGCAACGAGCGTGGCGGCGTCGTTGGGCGTCCGGGGCGGCAAGGGCAGATAGATGTGGAGTCCCGTTGACCCGGAAGTCTTGATCGCGGCGTGCAGTCCGAAGCCATCGATCACATCTTTCGCCCAACGCGCCACCTGTTTCACGCGATCGAAGTTCGCGCGAGGTCCCGGATCCAGGTCGATGATCGTGTAGTCCGCATAATCGCAGGACTGGACGCGGGAATGCCACGGATCCACCGAGATCGCGCCCAGCTGGATGGTGTAAAGCAGCGTCAGCAGATCTCCGCCGATGAACCGCGCCTGCTTCTCGCCCTCATCGTTGGAAATGACCTCCACTCTCACTTCCTTCGGCGTCGTTTCGGACGCGTTCTGCTGATAGAACGCCTCGCCTTCGATCCCATTCGGAAACCGGCGCAGCACCAGCGGGCGATCCTTGATCGCGGGGAGAATGAAGTCAGCGATGCGCGCGTAGTACCGCATCACGTCGCCCTTTGTGATCTTCTCTTTCGGGAAGAAGACCTTTCCAAGGTTCGAGACCTTTAGCGAGCGCCCGCCGCCGAAATCGAGCAAGCCGTCTCTTCCGCTCTCCTGGATCGCGGTGAGCTGTTCGACAATCGATGTCGTGTCAGTCTTTGTCGCCGATCCAGCGGTCTTCGATTGAGCGCGCGCGCTGACTTTCGCCGCCCCGGTCCTCTTGGCGGTCTTCGCGCGCGCGGCGGCGCCCGTCTGAGTCTTTCTTTTGGCGATCGAGCCGCTCCGGGCCGACTTCTTCCTCTGAACGCTCGGGCTCTCAAGACCCACCTTTAAAGCGGGCTTGTCGTCACGAACGCCGAGGAAGATTGGCTGGCGTAACCGGCGATCGGCGGTCCACTCGTTGAACTTCACCTCGACCACGATCTTCGGCTTTACCCAGTGTGCCTCTTCATTCGTCTTCGGCGTTTCTTCGAACGGCGACGATTTGATCGCGAGCGGCTTGAGCTTCTTGTACATGTCCACCAGCCCCTGTCGCGTGAAGCCCCCGCCGGTGTGACCCACGTAAATGAAGCGGTCGTGGTCGAAGTAGCCGAGGAGAAGGGCGCCGATGTGCTCGCGCGAGTTGCGGGGCTCGGTATAGCCGCCAATCACGAACTCCTGGCGAAACTCGATCTTGAGCTTGAGCCAGGATTTGGACCGGTTGCCGGGCTCGTACCGCGAATCGGTTTTCTTCGCGATGATGCCTTCCCACCCCTGGCGACGCGCCTTTTCCAGCTTCTTGGCTCCGTCGCCCCCGCTCGAGTCGGTAACCCGGAGCTGGGCAGAGCCGCGCTTCCCGATTCTCTTGACGAGGCGCTCACGCCGCGTGGTCCATGGCTCCCTGATGAGGATGTCGTCGCCATCGACGAGCATGTCGAAAAGAATGAGCGCGGCCGGACTCGAGGCGGAGTGTCGCTCGATCACCGCCGATTCCTTTACGTGCATCCGGGACTGGAGATCCTGAAAGCGCGCCGGCTCTCCGTCGGCCAGCGCCACGATCTCGCCGTCGAGGACCAGCGAGCGTTTGGTTTGGCTCGCCAGCCGCTTCAGCGCAGCGACGATCTCCGGAAACTGCTGCGCTTTGTCCTTGCCGTTCCTCGTGACCAGCTTGACGCTCTCGGAAGTTGCGTAGGCGAGTATGCGGATCCCGTCGTACTTGGGCTCGAATGTCCAGCCCGTGCCGGGCACGTCGCTTCCGACGCTCGCGTACATCGGCTCCAGGATTCCTGCACTCGCCTCAGGTGCGTTGGGCTCCGATTCGCTCGACGCCCTGGCGGAGGTTGGTGCTCGCTTCGCAGCTACCGAACGCGTATTGGGAGCCAGCGGAAATTTCCGTGATAAGCTCGCCTTCGCCTCGCGGTTGCTGTGCCAGACCTTGCTCTTTCCGGCCGCGATCTCTTCCATCGTCCGCCCGCTCTCGACCGAGGTCATGTTCTCGGCGACCACGTCCTCCTCGGTCGCGAATTCGTCGCGGTGCTTGATGAGGAGCCATTGTGGCTTTGCCGACGACGATCCGTCGCGCGAGAACTTCATCCGGATCAGCGCGAAAGATCCGTGCAGTTGCTCGCCGTGAAAGGTGATCTTCAGGTCACCACGCTTGAGACCATCCCGGATCGCATCCTCTTCCTCGTCCGGAGATGCAGCGACGTCCGAAGTGTAAGTGCCGCGATCCCAGAGCATTACGGTTCCGCCGCCGTACTCGCCTTTGGGAATCGTTCCCTCGAAGGTGTTGTAGTCGATCGGATGATCTTCGACCTGCATCGACAGGCGCTTCATGGATGGATCGAGGCTCGGTCCCTTGGGCACCGCCCAGCTCTTCATCACTCCATCGAGCTCGAGCCGGAGATCGAAGTGGAGATGACTGGCGGCGTGTTTCTGGATGACGAAGCGCAGGCGTCCAGAAGGTCTGGAAGCGGAAGCAGCGTCGCCTGAAGGCTCCGCCGTTCTGGTGAAGTCTCTTTTCTTCCGATATTCGGCGAGCTGTGCGCGAGCGCCAGGCTTCGCTTCTTCACCCGTCTTCGCTGCCATGGAAGCGCAGAAAAGCAACTCACATGCCGCCTATGGCGTAGCAGGTTCGTGATTCGTGACACAAAAAAAGCCCCGCGGAGCGGGGCTTTTGTCTGGACTGATTTTGGTTCAGGGGGCTTTCGTGACGTCCGCCGCCTGGGGTCCTTTCTGACCCTGAACGACTTCGAACTCCACCTTGTCCCCTTCGGCTAGCGACTTGAACCCGGATCCGCCGATGGCGCTGAAATGGACAAAGACGTCCGGACCTCCCTCTCGCGAAATGAAGCCGAATCCCTTGGCGTCATTGAACCATTTGACCGTACCAGTTATGCGTGCCATTAGCTAATCCTCTCGATTCGAAACGTACGACGTGCGGCGAACCCAGAGAAAGGCAAGTTTTGTGCACAGTCCGTTTACGCGGCCCCCGCGACGTAGTGCGCCGACCGTCCGCAACTTTTGCATCGCAGCGTCACGTGAGTGTAGGGCGGGGGCGGGATTCGGACGGGGTCACGCTCGATCGAGCCGGAGCAGGATGGACAACTGAGTGGAGATCCGGTACGGTCGTTACTAATGAGAAAAAGTGCCTGGGCGGGGTTGTACGCATTCGGACGTGGCTTGCGCATGGGCTCTCCGGTTGCTGCCAGCCAGTCGCCCGCGGCGGGGTGCTGGTGAGGGTTACGTCGGACGCGCTTCCCAAAACGGAGAAGGCGGCCCAGATCCGCGAGCGAATTGTCATCGGGCTCTTTCTGCTGTTCGCGACAGCGTGCGGACCCCGAGCACACATTCCTCCACGACCGCTGAATCTGCCGGGCGCCCTGGCGGCAACTGACAGCGTCGCCATCCTGGCACGGCGCCTGGCACCCGTCTTATACCAGCAACGGGATGAGACGTTCCCTTTGAGCCGGGCGGTGGCGGTCGTCCACCCGGAGCGGAGGGTGATCGCCTATCATCTTCTCTGGCGCGACGACGTCCACGGATCCTGGGTTCCGTTCACCGTACCGACGGACGAGGAAATAATCTGGGTCGGGTACGATTCGACCGGAGCCCCGACCGAGGTATGGACCTACTGGCACACCCGGCTGCTCCACTCGGCGTGGCCCAAGGCACAGGTGGTGATCAACATCCAGTGGGGAAAGCACGGGAGCTTCCCGCGCGGGATGAGGGAGAGCGACCTGCCGGGGTTCGCGACGCTGAACTTCTTTTACGCGCTGTCGATTCTGGGCATCCCGGACATGGCTCTCGGAAATACCGTGAGGAAAGGGCCGTGGTGCTTTTGCGGGAGTTACCGGCGGTACCGGGACTTTTCCAAGCCGCTGTTTCTTACCGAGCGGATAGACGTTGTGGCTCGGGTTGAGGATCCGCGGGCGGTGCTTTCTGCGGTGTTTGGAGCCAATTACTCCAACAAGATCTGGTGGCCTCGGTTAGATAAATAACTAACCCAAAACTGCAACTGAAGACTACCTGCCGGGAGCGGTCGGCGGGCCGGCCTTGGGCCACGAGTGGGGGCGATTGCGGTTTGTCTAAATAACAATGGTCTGATCGTCTTTGTTGGGGAGGACACGTATGCGAAAGATCTTGGCCTTGCTTGGGGCGGTAATCCTGTTGTCCGCAGATTCAGTGAGCGGCCAAGCGGTATGCGCATCGGCAGATCATAAAAGCCATCACCTCATCGGCGTGTTGAAAAACATGATGGAATCGGACGCGGCTGCAGCTCGCGACAGCGTCGGCTTGCCGCTCGTATCGATGTCCGAGATAGTGCTCGTATCGGATCCGAAAGTTTGCGCCCGCGCGGGCCAGGCTGCCGACTCAGTTTTCCGAACATGGTCGCCCGGCGCAACGTTTACAAAAAATCCACCGCTTTACGTAATCCGGGTAGGCACTTCGTTCGTAATTGCCGATCTGAGCGCTCCGCCGAACCCCTATGACGAGTTCAATACTGTGTTCATCTTTGGCCCACGGTGGGAGTTCCGCAGGCTGATGGCGGTTTAGAGAGCGCCCGTAGCTAACCGCTGGCCCGCCCAAAGCCCCGGGCCGGTAGTCGTACGTGCCAGTTCAACCCCCGTAAACAATCTCCCCTTCCAGGTCCAGCCCGATCTCATCGAGCGTCCCGCACACCCCGCATACCTTGGTGACGTGCCAGAACTCGCCGAGCGCCTGCTGGTGCGTCTTGCTCGCGCGCTTGACCTTGAGCTTCTTGAAGCTGTACTCCCCGCACTTGGGGCAGGGGTGGCCCCGCGCTATCCGCTCGGCGCGGGGCTGGGTGATCGGCGCCAAGTATCAGTCCTGCTTCTTGGCCGGATTGAACAGGGACGGTGAGGAAGCCGGGCGTTCGTCCGGACGAGCGGCAGTCTTGTTGATCAGCTCGCGCAATCCGCCGATCGCGCCCATGACTCCGGCGGCCTCGGCCGGCAGGAAGATCGTCGAGTTCTTTCCCTGTGCGAGCGTCGGCAGCGCCTCGAGGTACTTCATGCCGAGGAGGTACATTGCGGCCTGACCCTCGGGGAGGGCACTGCCGATTTTGGTGATCGCCTCTGCTTCCGCCTCCGCCATCGCCAGTCTCGCTTCAGCCAGGCCTTTCGCCCGCAGCACCGAAGCATCGCGCTCGCCTTCGGCGCGGCGAACCTGCGATTCGCGGACGCCTTCCGCCTCGAGAATCGCCGCTCTCTTTCCCGCTTCGGCGTTCGTTACGGCGGCGCGCCTCTCCCGCTCGGCGCGCATCTGCAGCTCCATGGACTGCTGGATGTCACGCGGCGGCTCGATCGACTGCAGCTCGACACGGGTGACGTCGACGCCCCAGCCGATCGATGCTTCCTCGATGACATCACGCATGCGCTGGTTGATGACGTCGCGGCTGCCCAGGGTGGAGTCGAGCTCCATCTCGCCGACGATGTTGCGTAGGGTCGTGCGCGTGAGCGTCTCGAGCGCGTAGGGGAGATTCTGCACGGAGTAGGTCGCCTTCTGCGGATCGGCGACGCGGTAGTAGATGACGGCGTCGATGTCGATCGTGACGTTGTCCTTGGTGATCACCGGCTGGCTCGGGAAGTTGAGGACCTGCTCGCGCAGGTCGATACGCGCGGTATGTCCGGACGTTACGCGCTTGAGACCGGTGACATCACTCTCGAAGTAGCGGACGTCGATGGTGCGGGGAAGCTCGACGAACGGAATCAGGACGTTGAACCCCGAGCGGGCTAGGCGGTGGAATCTGCCCAGACGCTCGATGACCATGACCTCTGCCTGGCCGACGACCTTGAACGATTTGGTCGCGATCAGAGTTCCGAGGACAACGATCACTCCCAACAGTATCAAACCGAGCATTTGACCCCCTTGGAGACCAATGGATATTAACGGAAAAGGCCCCGCTCGCGAGAGCGGGGCCTTTCGGAACACAGGTAAACTGTCGAAGGACTGCGACTACTTTTTACGTGCTTCCGCCAGGGCGGGCTGCTGCTGGGCGAGAACGAACAGATCGTGCTGCGACTGACTCTGCTTCATTGCCTGCAACGCGCGGGACAGCTGGAGGTCGTCGGGAATGCTCCGGCGGCGAGCGGTCGAATCACCGAAAGCCAGACGTGATACCGTGTTCCCGAGCAGCCGGTCGATTTCGGGACCGGCGAGGTCGTACTGCGCGCGGTCGATGGCCACACCCTTGGCCTGCAGGCGGCGAAAGAACTCGTCACGCCATGTCAAAGGCACGGCGAAGCCGGGACGCACGGTCCGCTTCAGCTCGATCGCGTAGTCCATCAGTGTCGCTCTCACATCGGCCGTCTTGGGAGCGAAGGCATTGAACACCTTCTGTTCCGCGGTGGTGAGCGTATCGGGACGCACGATGATGTCGGGGGTGATGGCACCGCCGCCGTAAACTGTCCGTCCGGCGTCGGACTTGAACGCAGGACGCGAGCGCCTGACCGAATCGGTCTCGAGTGAATCCGGCATCAACTCGATGAACTCACCACTCGGAAGAAGCTTGCGCTCCTTCTGGATCGAGCGGCCATTCGGCGTATACCACTTCGCGGTAGTCATCTTGAGCGCGTAACCGCCCTCGAGCGGGAACACCGACTGCACGAGCCCCTTCCCGAAAGAAGTCGTTCCCATGATCAGAGCGCGGTCGTGATCCTGCAGCGCACCGGCGACGATCTCTGAAGCCGAGGCACTTCTGCCATCGGTAAGAATGATGAGAGGAATGGTAGGCGCGATTGGCTCGTCGCTCGCCGCGAATCGCTGGTTCTCGCCGTTGCGGCCCCGGATGCTCGAGATCTGCTGTCCCTTCTGGAGGAAGAGATTGCTGACGCTGAGCGACTGATCGAGGATCCCGCCGGGATTCCCGCGCAGATCGAGGATGAGCCCCTTGGCACCTTCGCGACTGAGACGCCTGACCGAAGACTCTATCTCGTCTCTCGCGCTCTCGTTGAACTGGAGCAGAGGGATGTAGCCGACCTTCCCATCGAGCATGATGGCGTAGGGAACCGCCGGGATGGAAATGACGGCTCGGGTAAAGGTGATCGGAATCAGCTCCGTCACCCCCGAGCGTGAGAACTTGACCAGAACCCTGCTTCCGGGACGGCCCTTCAGCGCGTCGGAAGTCTGCGAGACGGTCCAGCCCCGGATGTTGACTGTGTCGACGAAATTGATCCGGTCGCCTTCCTGTACCCCTGCCTGTTCAGCGGGAGTATGCGGGAAGACCCGCTGGACGGTAATGAATCCCTGCGTCTCGGCGATCTCCATTCCGATGCCGGCGTAGCGACCGTTGGTCTGGGCGTTGAAGGCGGACAGCTCTTTCGGCGACAGGAGCGCGCTGTATGGATCGTTGAGCTCGCGAACGAGGCCCCGGGCGGCTTTCTCATACAGCGTCGCGGCATCGACGGTATCGACGAAGCGGCTCGAGACGATGTTGAGCACCTGGTCGAGCAGACGGGCACCTTGCTGGGTGCTCTGCTGCTGAAAGACGAAGCCTCCCGCCAGGATCGGGATGAAGGCGAGGCCGATGAGA
>JBGTEZ010000388.1:0-6468 GCA_041747535.1 Gemmatimonadaceae bacterium | reverse complement strand
GTAGCAAGAGACCGGCGGGGTGCCCGCGAGCGAAGCGAGTGGGCCGACGGGCTCGCAGCGTGTAAGCGCGTGAGCTGCCGAAGCGGATACTCTCACCTCCCCCTCCAGCGATGCCGGCCGACTGGGGGAGTACCAGCTGAGATCTCAACACGCCGTGTGGAGGGGGATTATTTTGCGGCATGGCAGATGCGCGACCATTCGCGGTGCTGTTCGATCTGGATGGAACTCTCGTTGATTCGATCGCGCTGTTGCTGGCGTGCATGAATCACACGTTCGAGGGACGGGCGCGGCGTCCGACCGAGGGGGAGTGGATCGAAGGCCTCGGCACTCCGCTTCCCAAGCAGCTCACGCCGTACATCGAGTCCGACCAGGACCGCGAGCACCTAGTCCAGCGGTATCGCGGCTACCAATTCGAGAACCACGACCGTTTGATGGCGAGGTACGAGGGCGTCATCGAGACGCTGGCGCTCCTGTTCCAGCGGGGACACCCGATGGGAGTGGTTACCAGCAAGGGGAACGCGATGATGGACCGCGGCCTCAAGTTCATCGGCGCCGACGACTACATCGAGGTGGCGATCGGCTACGACTCGTGCCACATCCACAAACCCGACCCGTTTCCGGTGCGAATGGCGCTCGAAAAGCTCGGTTATGCGCCCGGGGAAGCTCTGTTCGTCGGCGACTCTCCACACGACATCAATGCCGGGAACGCGGCGGGGGTGATAACAGTCGCCGCGTTGTGGGGGCCGTTCACCCGATTCCAGCTGGAGCCCCACCGCCCCGCGCATTTTCTCGAGCGAATGACGGACCTTCCGGCGTTGCTCGACCGAATCACCCCGGCCGCCACGGGGTAATATATTTCGCTCGTTAGACCCTATTAGGAGTGACCGAGATGGGCATTTCATACCAGACGGGAACGGCAACACCGGTCGTACGCACCGGAGAGGAGCGCGCGACGCTCGTTCGGCGGACGTACGCCCTCGTGCTCGTCAGCGTGATAGTGACAATGGTGGGAACATCGTTCACGTTGTCTCAGCCGGCTCTATTGCAGGCGGTGGCCGCTCACCCGTTCATCGCCATGATCTGCGCGTTCGCGCCGCTGTTGCTCGCGACCCGCAAGAAAGCCGAGTTTCCGATGAACATCGGCCTGGTGCTGCTCTTCAATTTCGTGATGGGAGTTGTCATCGCGCCGGCGATCTTCATCTACGGCCGCAGTCAGCCGGGCCTCATCGCGCAGGCCGCAACGCTGACGCTCGGCGCGTTCGGCATTCTGACGCTTTACGCATTCGTCAGCCGCCGCGATTTCAGCGCCTGGGGAAGCTTCCTGACCGTCGGCCTGTGGGTGCTGATCGGCACGATGCTGCTCAACCTGTTCTTCCGGAACGCGATGGTCGACAGCTGGCTCGCCGGCGTGACGGTGCTTCTCTTCAGCGGCCTGTTGATCTTCGACACCTGGCGTCTCAGGAATCAGTACGGTCCTGACCAGTACGTCGGGGCAGCCGTTCAGATCTACCTGGATCTGCTCAACATGTTCATGGCGATTCTCAGGTTGCTGGGCAGTCGGCGGAATTAACTGCAACCGAACACGAGGTCCCGCTGACCGCTAAATGCTGATCGCTTTTCGCTTCACCATAGCAGGGACGTCATTACGAGCACTTTGGCACAGGCGACCGCGGTTCACCGTCAGTGGACAAGTAACGTCCCGACATCCTGCAGCGAGGAGCGATCAGCTACGAGCGATCAGCGGACCTCGTGTTCGGTTCGGTCGATCGCAGATCTGTCGGTAAAACCCGCGCTATGCTTCCGCCGCCCGCTCGATCTTCCTGGCCATATCGAGATCCTTCTGCGTGATCCCGCCTGCGGAGTGAGTGCTTAGGGAGCACGTCACTTTGGTGTGGCGGATGTCGATGTCCGGGTGGTGATCGGCCGCTTCCGCCGCTTTCGCCACCGCGTTCACGAAATCCATTCCGGTGAGGAACGCCCGGAACTGATAGGTCTTGGTGATGACATCGCCGCGCCTGCTCCAGCCCGGCAAACTTCCGAGCTCCCGCTGGATGGCGATGTCAGATAGCCGCTCGGTGGTCAATGTCTGGCTCCGCTCCGTGGTCGGGTGAACGCGCCGAAAAAATAGCAGCTTTATGCCGTACTGGCGAAGCCGGGCACGGCCACTCGGGTTTTGCGGTGAGCGAGATCTATTTGCTCCGGCGTAGCTTCGGGTTATATTCGGTGTATGCCCCCGGCAAGGAAGCGGCTGGAACCTGGCCTGTTCGGCAGTGAGTATGACAAAGCATCGCGGCAGCTGCCTGTCATCGGGGAGCAGAAGGACATCCGCTACTACTCATCCCCCGCAAAAAGCATCCTGAACGGTCCGGAGACCACCGGGTTGGGATTCTGGTCGATCAATCCGTACATCGGGTGCGCGTTTGGCTGCGCGTACTGCTACGCGCGATACACCCATCGCTTCGTCATGGAGCGCGCCTCCGCCGACGAGAAGATGACCGCCGAGCTCGGAATCGCCTACGAGCAGTTGCCTCCGTGGCTGGCGTTCGAGCGGAATATCTTCGTCAAGAAAAACGCCCCGGAGATCCTGAGCCGCACGCTGCGATTCGGCAGCGACCGGCATCTCAAGCTGCTCGAGGGTGAGACGATCGTCATCGGCACCGCGACCGATCCGTACCAGCCGGCCGAGCGAAGATTCCGCGTCACCCGGGGAATTCTCGAGGTGCTCGCCGATCATCCGGGGCTTAGTGTCGTGGTGATCACCAAGAGTCCGCTGATAACGCGCGACATCGATCTGCTCTCGAGGATCGCGCGGCACTCCGGGCTCTGCGTCCATATCTCGCTCATCACGCTAAACCGCGAGTTGGCGAGGCGCATCGAGCCGCGCGCGCCGACGCCCGAAGCGAGAGTGCGCGCGCTGGCGCGTCTGCGCGAAGCGGGGATCGAAGCCGGGATCAACTGCATGCCGGTGCTGCCGGGAATCACCGACAATCCATCGGATCTCGACGCGTTGGTGAAGCGCGTCACCGAGGCGGGCGCAGTCTACGTCGGGGCGTGCGCGGTGCGGCTCAAATCCACCGCGAAGAAGCGCTATCTCCCCTTCATCGAGCAGGAGTTTCCCCATCTGGCGGAGAGATATCGCAACACCTACGGCTCGAGCGCGTACGCCGGCGAGAAGTACCGCGAGGGACTGTCGCGTTTCTTCGAAAAGCTCTGCGCGAAATACGGCGTGCGCAGCTGGTCGAGAGGGGATGAAGAAGAAGAGGACGAGGAGCCAGGTATCCCGGCCCTCGTCCCCGATGTACAACTCTCCCTCGAGCTGCAGCCCGCTTGAGGAGCTACAGCTTCCGGACGCTCTTCGAGATTTTTCCAGCTGAAGTAGCTGGTACTACTCTCCGGACGTCGGCGTCGCGCCGGTCGGCGGCGAGTCACTCGGGCCAAACCCGATGTTCATCGCTTCGAGAACAGCCTTGGCGTTGTTCGCCGAATTGAACTTCTGGGCGCAGGTCGCAATCGCGCGGCGGGTCTGGGGCCCGTAGCGGCCGTCCACATTCGTCACGCCGCAGCCCTGATCTCTCAGCTCCTGCTGCAGTGCGAGGAACTGAATGCGTGACAAGCCAGCCTGTGCAGAAGCAAGCGCTGGGACGGTCAGAAGGGCAACTACAGCCATGGTCTTACGGGTCATCTTCGATGCCTCCGGTCGGGTATAGACTCTACATTATAGAGTTCTGGGTGCGTTGCAAGGTCCACGCCGATTAGGGGTTGGTGGACCGGGTGTAATGGACAAAAAAAACGCCCGGCTCGCAAGGAGTCGGGCGTCTGTTTACTGGAAACTTTGCTGCCGTTAGCTGATCATCGTGATGACGAGGGCGCCAGCCGCCAGCAAGGCCGCGGCAATGGCCAGAGCCGAAACGGGCGTCATCGTGACCTGCTGCTTCCACCAGCTCGAAGCAGTACCGGGCGCCTCGGGAAGCGAAGCCATAATGCGCGACTGTACGTGGATCGGCGTGACGCGGCGGCGAAGCATCTCGCTTTCCGCGTTGATACGGGTCCAAAGCTCGACCTTCGAGGCTCCTTCGGACTCGCTCGCGCGCATGACGTCGACTTCGCCGTCTAGCCACTCGTGCAGCATCGACCGGCTCGTTCCCGTCAGCGGGACCTCGCGATCGTACAGCTGCTCGACAGGCTTATCCTTCCGTTGAACGGGCTCGCGGCCCGTTGTCTTGTCGTTTCTCTCGAAACCAGCGTCGTCCAGCATCATGAGTACTTCTCCTCAAGCAGTTGTTGGAGCGCCTCTCGCGCCCGATGCACTCGCATCTTTAGCGCGCCAACCGTCGTTTCCAGTAACAGCGCCATCTCTTCGTACGACCTTCCTTCCACGTGCTTCATCACGAACGCTTCCCTGAGCGAGGGGGCGAGCCGGGCGAGTGCGTATTCGAGATCCGTTCGCAGCTCGTTCCTGTCCATCTCCTCTTCCGGCGTCGAGTACGTCGAGGGTTGATCATCCTCGTCATAACTCACGTGCGTCCGCCGAATGTTCTTCAGCCAATCTTTACATGAATTGGCGACGATCCTGAAAACCCAGGCGTCGAAACGCCCGCGAACTTCGCCAAGATGTTGAAACGCTTTAATAAAAGACGCTTGAAGTATGTCTTCCGCCACATCAGGGCTTCCGGTCATACCCAGGGCATGTCGGTACAAGGGGTCGCTGTAACGGGTTATGAGTATCCCGAACGCGTCCTTGTGACCTGCCAGGACCCTGGCGATTACCTCCTGATCGGCATCAACTACCGGCACCCCTTCCACTGGTGTCGGGCTCTCCGTACCCGGTACCTGGGCACTCTGATTCTGCAGCGGCGTGGCTGTCATCTTCACCTGCCTAGTGTAATCCGTTTGCCAGCCGGTGTATAGACCCGGCCAGGCGAGCGGACGACGCATTTCTCACCGATGCCAGACGCAGGACGACCGACCTTCGTGAAAGCAACGAAGGCTATCTGAGCCGAACCAGGTAGAGGTGCTCGACTGCCCGATCGAGGTGATAGTGCCTGCCCGCCCGCTCCGAATCGGCGCGGTATCGGCGATAACCCTGCATGAAGTGAGCGACCTCCCCATCGACTGCGGCTTCGCCCAGCAGCCCGAGCAGCGCCGCGGGAGGCAGGTGCCCCTCGGAGTTGAAGCTGACCAGTGCGTGGCGGGCCCTCGTCGCCTCCAGAAGTCCTGAAAACAGCTTCCTAACCCGCCGGCCGTGCGACCAGTCGCTCCGGCCCTCCTTTCCCGCCAATAACCCGACCTTGCCACGCACCGCCGGCGCGCTGTCGAGCCAGCCGCGGGCGATGATCTCCGGGATGTGGTAATAGGCGACGTACTGGCGCGAATTGTAGGGAGGATCGATGTAGATCAGATCAACCTCGCCGATCGCCTTCGCGGCGGCCGTCGCATCCATCAGATGGGCGGTCGCTGCGTCGTCCCCAGGGGTGGGTTTATCCGGAACGACCTCGAAGCGCCGGCGCGAGTTGGGCTGCCACCGCTTCATGAACGAAGCATAGACTCCCGCGGTGTTGGCGACGCGATCGGCGCCTTCGATGATAGCGGCGAGCAATATATAGTATGCGTCTTCGCCGATGACTCCTCCCTGCCGCCATGTTTCCAGCTCCTCCCGGGCGGCATCGATCCGGCCGGCGTTCTCGGGACTGAAGTACATCCGCTCCGCCTCCCCAGCCGGAGAGAAGTGGCGGGTGATGAACCCCTCCCTCGGTGGCAACCCCGACAGCTCCTTCGCGAGCCGGGGCAGGGATCGATCGGCCGAGCGCGCGACGACGTAGGCGCGCTGGAATACGTACGAGGAGAGCAGCAGGTCGCTCGAGTGAACCTGCCACCCATGTGCCTTGAGGGCGCGCCCGACGCTGGCGGTGCCGGCAAATGCATCGTGCACCGACCCGCCCGTCAGCCCCTTCGACTTCAACACCCGAAGAATGAACGGGAGCAGGCGAGTCTTGTTGCCTATGTACCTCATGACTGGATTTCGGTGGCGCGTCCGACATCGAGACAACAGAACACGGTGCGAGCCAGCAGAGGCATAGGTGCCAGCTGTCGGCTTTCAAACAAAAAGGGCGAGGCTATTGCCTCGCCCTTCCCACTAATCGACATCGACCCTCAAGGGCAGATCTGAGCCGCGGTGAGCATTGGCTGCGGATTGGTCGGAATCTCGAAGCCGTAATGCGAGTTCAGCGCTTCGGCCGCGACATTGGCGATCGCCTGCTGCCCATCGACTGAAGGATGGATGCCGTCGAGCGTTATGTACTGCCCGAACGGCCTGTTGCACGACAGAAATCTGGACAGACTGAATCTCGGCTTCTGCGTGATGAAGGACGCCAGCGCGGTGTTGAGGTCGAGGTAAGCCCACCCCCGCGTGTTTGCCTGCGACTGGATGTACACGTTCATCGCGCGTATCTGCGTATTGACGAACGCCGT
>JBGTEZ010000387.1:0-16485 GCA_041747535.1 Gemmatimonadaceae bacterium | reverse complement strand
GCCGCGGCTGCTGCGCCGGGACTGCCGGCGCCGGCTGAACCTGAGCGCCAAGGGGTGCTCCGCCGACGGCGACGACGCCGATCAGCAGGGATCGCAAACGAGCCATTGCTATCTCCAATCGAATGTTGGCCAGCGTTCAGACGTCTAGAAATCCCGCTTGCGCATCTCCTTGAAAAACCGCTCGTGCTCCTGCCGCTCCTTGAGAGTGGCCGCATCGGTCGGCAGATCCTTGAGGTTTGCGTCGTACTTCTTGCCGAAGCCCTTTCTCCCGGTCGAGCCGGCTGCCTTTGCGGCGTTCTTCTTCGCGAGAGCCGCGATTTTCTTGTCGTCCATCTCCCTCCCCTGTTGAGTTCCCGGTGTCGCGTGCCTGAAATATGTCACTCCGCCAGGAGAGACGTTAAGACTTTCGGGCGGTAGGGTCAAAATGACTAGTATTCAGCGGTATATGGACCCTTCGATCGACGCTCTATCCATTCTCTCGGCGATGATCACCCCGGCCGTGCTGATCTCGGCGTGCGGCTCGCTCATCCTTGCGACTTCCGACCGTCTCAGCAAAGCCGTGATGAGAACGCGAGAGGTCTCAAACCAGCTGAGGCTCGTCGAGCCGGAGGAGCAGGAGGAGGAGCGGAGGATGCTCTTTACACAGCTCGACTACGTCACCACCCGGTCGCGGTTGTTGCAGCGTGCTCTCTCACGCCTCTACGCGGCGGTAGGCTTCTTCGTGGGGACGAGCGTGGCAATCGGGCTGGTCGCCGCCACCAGCTCGGAATACACGCTGATCCCGCTGGGTCTCGGCCTCTACGGGGCGTCACTTCTGCTGTACGCCGCGTTTCTTCTGATCAAGGAATCCCGCTTCGCGCTGGCCGCTGTGAACGCGGAGATGGATTTCATCTGGAAGCGCGGGAAGGAGCACGGACCGGAGGATCTGGTTCAAAAGGGAATCAAGCAGCTGAGGTGGTTCGGGGGAGTGCGCTGAGAGACTCTTGGACGGGCACTTTTGAGTCTTGAGTTGACCGTCTGTGGGTGGTCCGGCATTGCGTTACACGCGCAACGCGGCTCGAGAACGCAAAAACGGACACCGCAACGACGGTCAACTCAAGACGCGAAAAGGAAATGTCCACGCGCGTCATTCTGTGGACAGAAGCAAAAAGACCCCGGCTCATTGAGCCGGGGTCTTTCTGTAGAGGCGGGCTAGATGTTCACCCGCATTCAGAAAATCCGCACACATGGCATTTCGCACATCCCTCTGCGAACTCGAGTGACGACCCGCAGTCCGGACACGTGCCAATGAACGATTCGCTTCGATTGACCGCGTCGAACCCATACTGTGCCTGGCCGCCGTCCGAGCTCATCGTCGACGATGAAGTCGAGACCACGGGCTGCGTTTCCGTCTGGAGTGGCATAGCTCCGGGAACGCCGAGCAGGTCCTGCTGAACGCCCTGCTTCTCGCGCATCCACTTCTCGAGGGCAATTCCGATTGCGTCGGGAACGGACAGGACCTTGTTCGGTCCGAGTCCGATCGCCTTGTCGGAAGCGATGCCGCGGAGCTGTCTGTGCACTTCGCGAATCGGGATCCCCGAGCGCAGCGCCAGCGAGATCAGGCGCCCCATCGCTTCCGCGTCCGCCATCGCCGCGCCGCCGGCCTTGCCGAGGTTGATGAATACCTCGAACGGCTGGCCCTTGTCGTCTTCGGTGATGTTCAGGAACATCGTGCCGAGCGGAGTCTCGATGCGGGTCGTGATCCCGCGCAGAGTGTCAGGGCGGGCACGCTTCGCGCGCCGCTGAAGGTTCTCGGCTTCGACGTCGAACAGCGCCTGCCTGAGTCGTGCGATCTCGGCCGTCTGCTCTGCCAGCGTCCCGTGCAGATCCCCGAGCGCTCGACGAGACTCGCCCTTGCCATCGCGGTCGGCTTTCGCCTGCCCGGTCGCTCCGGTCGACAGCACCTGGTTGTCGCGCGAGCCATCCCGGTAGACCGTCACGCCCTTGCACTTGAGCTCGTACGCCAGCTCGTAGATCCTCCGTACATCCTCTGGCGTCGCCACGTGAGGAAAGTTGGTCGTCTTGGAGATCGCGGAATCGCAATTCTCCTGGAAGGCGGCCTGCATCCTGACGTGCCACTCCGGGGTGATGTCGTGGGCGGTGACGAACACGCGCCGCCAGCGCTCGGGAACTTCCTCGAAGTGGATGTGGCCCTCCCTGGCGATTCTCTCCATGAGATCGTCCGAGTACCAGCCTTCCTTCTTCGCGATCGCGACAAAGTCTTCGTTGACGTCTGGCATCATCGCGCCGGCCTGGTTGCGCATGAACGCCACGGCGAAAAGCGGCTCTATTCCTGACGAACATCCGGCGATGATCGAGATCGTACCGGTCGGCGCGATCGTGTTGACGTTGCAGTTGCGAAGCAGCTTCATCGGGCGGATGCGCTTCCCCTTCGCATCGCGGGCGCAGGTCTCGTCCGGGCCCCAGATCGACCGGGCCCATTCGGGAAACGGTCCGCGCTCGTTCGCCAGCCTCTCGCTCTCACGCTTCGACTCGAGGTCGACGAACTTCTGCAGCTGGCGGCCGAACTCGACGCCTTCGTCGCTGTCGTATGGAATTCCGAGTCTCACCAGCGCGTCGGCGAAGCCCATGATCCCGAATCCGATGCGGCGGATCCGCTTGGAAAGGGCATCGATCTCCGGCAGCGGGTACTTGTTGACGTCGATGATGTTGTCGAGGAAATGCGTCGACAAATGGATATCGCGTCTGAACGAATCCCAGTCGATCGCTCCGTCCTGCACGTAGTAGCCGACGTTGATCGAGCCGAGGTTGCACACGTCGTAAGGGAGGAGCGGCTGCTCCCCGCACGGATTGGTCGCTTCGTACTGCCCCACATGCGGAACCGGGTTGTGCCGGTTGGCCTCGTCGATGAAGAAGCAGCCCGGCTCCCCCGTGCGCCATGCACCGTCGATCATCTTGTCCCAAACCGATCTCGCATCCAGCTGGCCGGTAACTCTTGCCGTTCCGGGCTCCACCAGATCGTAGGTGGTCCCTTCGGCCACTGCGGTCATGAACTTGTCGGTGACCGCGACGGAGATGTTGAAGTTGGTGATCTGGGTGAGGTCTTCCTTGCAGGTGATGAAGTCCAGGATGTCCGGATGGTCGACGCGCAGAATGCCCATGTTGGCGCCGCGGCGGGTACCGCCCTGCTTCACTGCATCCGTGGATGCATCGTAAAGCTTCATGAAGGAGACCGGCCCCGACGCGACGCCTGTCGTCGAGCGCACCATTGAACCCTTTCCACGCAGCTTCGAGAAACCGAACCCTGTCCCACCGCCCGACTGATGGATGAGCGCCATTGCCCGAAGCGTGTCGTAGATGCCGTCGCGCCCGTTCGACAGCGCATCTTCGACTGGGAGCACGAAACACGCTGAAAGTTGTCCGAGAGGGCGGCCGGCGTTCATCAAGGTCGGCGAGTTCGGCTCGAAGCGGCGTTCCGTCATCAGGCGATAGAAATCCTCCGCCATTCCCGTCACACTCGCGTCGCTTGCCCCGTACCGGCGATCAGCCTCGGCTACGGTTGCTGCCACACGCCAGAACATGTCCTCCGGCTGCTCGACCGGCTTGGCGGTCGCGTCCTTGATGAGATACCGCTTCTTGATCACGGTTCTCGCGTTGTCATTGAGCTGTGCGGCGCCGGGCGGGGGTACGGACGGAATGGGCATCAGTTACAACTCTCCACGGGTAAAAAAGTCTGTCAAGAACAATAAGAAATCTAGCGACGGCACCGTGCGATTTCGGCGCGGGCACGGATAGTACGCGCATTCGTGAGTCCACGCCAGCCTTTAGTTATCTCTTTGCGCTACAACGCGTTAGGTAATCCACATCACGAATCGCGGCTCAGCACCCCTTTTTCCACGCACCATATGTCTCGCCCAAGCGTCCGGTGCAGTACGCACCCGTCGCCGCGCGGAATGCCCGGCTGCACAAAACCCCGAAGCTGTTAACCGCACCAGGCCGTTGCTGTTAGCGGTTCCTCACCGTTTCAGGACCGGTACCGCGATAGCCGAGTGTGCGGATCGACTGGCTTCAGCGCCACCGCAATGTCTTGCCTGGAAACACGGGCGGATTCCGGACCTAAAAAGCCGATCCGAACGTTGCGTAGGCCCGGGCTCGGTCAGCGGCGAATCGCTCGCGTTCTACGAGCGGAAATGCGATGCCCAGTCGCACTCGTGTCAGCACATCGAGCTGTACTCCGGTGTCGATATTTAGCTCGGCACCCGCCGCGCGCATCACCGGCGTGCCAACGTCGCCGCTCCTGCAGACACCGGTCCCGGTCGAAGCGCTCGCCGGACAGAACGCGCGACCCATCTCGCCGAAGAATGAGAGCGATGTCTTGTCGATGAATATCGGTATGTAGCGAAACCCGCGGGATGGCGCCGAGATGGGCACGCGGTATTCGACAGAGGCCGTGTAGGCGCGAATACCACCCTCGGCTCCGGCTGGATATCCGCGCACTCCGAACGTTCGCCTCCGCTCGCCAACCGAGAAACCGGGAAAGACATCGAGTAGAGTGCCGCTCACTCCGCCGGCAGAGAATCTGCTCGGACTGCGATCGTCAGTGATTCCGAACGCGCCGCGCACGGCGAGGACGTGGTGTGCAAAGCCCGGCAGGTCGAGCGACTTGTAGGCTGTAGTGACCCCGACAACGCTTCGCGTTGCCGCTCCGCTTGCCCCGCTCTGCCATCGCTGCCGCCCGCTCACGCTCATCGTCACGCCGTCCTCCGGTGAGATGCTCAGGTCCGGACGGCGCGCGTTCGACCACCCGGCTGAAGCGACAACCGCGGGATAGGTCGGCGACGAGCTGTAAAAAGTGGAGAGCAAGGGAAGCAGCGTATCCGGATCCGTCGAGTACGAGCGCCTTTCGACCTCCGCCCCGATCGACCCGATCGCGAAGGTGCGGACACGCGGGCGCACGAACGTCGCGCTCAATGACGCGATCGCGCTCCGCTCCGCAAAGGTTCCTATCCGGGTCAGCGTACCAGCGTTGTCGCTGAACACTCCCTCGTGGGAATAGTTCTGGGATGCATACAGATCGAGCAACGGAAGCCCAAGTCCGGCATAGCGATACCACAGCCATGCCGACATCTGGTGGAAGCGGGTGTTGTACAGCGCCTGGACAGTGTAGTCATGTCGCCCGACGATGTCGGCCGCGCTGGTGACCGCTCCCACAGCGGTTCCTTCTTCCGTCCCACTTTCCACGACGGGCAACCAGTATCGTGGGAAAAGAGACGCCCATGCAGAATACTTCGTTGCCGCCGAAGAATCCATCGACCCCAGCGGCGCCAAGCCGGCCGTACTCGCGATGCAATCTGGACAGACTCCGCGCGGGCCGGTGCGCGTGCTGTCAGCTGGCTCACGAACCGAGGCTTCACCCAGCGAGCTCGAGACAACGTGATATCCGTCCGCCTTGAACAGCACCGCCGCAAGGTCCTTTCCTCCCGGGGCCGGTTCCGGGGAAAAGACACCCGTGATCGCATTGGTGATGCGTGTGAGCGTCATCGGCGTGGCGGCGAGATCGGCGACGTAGAGCTGGGGCGCGCCGCTTCGATCCGAAGAGAAATAGATGAGGCGCCCGTCCGGCGACCAGCTCGGACCTGAGTTGATGGCGTGGGTTTGCGCAAAGGTGCGCTCGACGTTGCCTTCGGCATCCAGAATCACGATTTCGGAGATACCGCGAGTCTGCCTGACAGCGGCGATGCGTGCTCCATCCGGCGCCCAGCGGGGATCGGCCCATTGAAAGTCGAGGCTCGCGGCGGTGAGCGGCCCGATCGTCCTTCCATCCGCGGATACACTCACAAGGCGGGTGG
Organism: Gemmatimonadaceae bacterium; assembly: GCA_041747535.1. Classification (GTDB taxonomy): domain Bacteria; phylum Gemmatimonadota; class Gemmatimonadetes; order Gemmatimonadales; family Gemmatimonadaceae; genus UBA4720. Next base: position 10,636 of record JBGTEZ010000387.1, on the reverse strand, counting down.
AGCCCGGCATCGCCTGCACCGCTACGATGCGCCCGTCCGCGCGCACATCAGGAAATGTCAGCCGCGCTCCGCGGGTCAGGCGCTTCTGCGATCCGCCCCGCTGGACGTACAAGTCGTTCCGCACGTGATAGAGCCCGACGTAATCCTGCTGTGAGAACAGAGTACTCCCATCGGCAAGCCTCACGTTCGCGCTCGGACCGTTGCGCCGCCCGACTCTTTTCTCTTTGCCATCAAGAGTCAGTTCGTACGCGGCAGCGACGGACTTTCCCTTGTTCCCGGCATAGATGATTGCGGTGTCACCGAGCCAGCGCGGGAAGAGCGCGACCCGCCCGTGTGTGGTCACATCTCTCCACGACGGGAGCACCTCCGAGGCTGGGCGTTGCGCTCGCCGCAGCGAATCGCGCCAGGCCTCCCACGCCGTCTGGAACGACACCCCGAACGCTCCGCGGGAAGTCGGAGTCAGGAGAAATGGCAGCAAGGTGCCACTGCTTCGTTCCACGAAATCCCGAATCGTGCCCGGCCCTCTTGTGCGCGCGAGATAATCGAACAAGAGAGAGCCGTAGACGTAAACGATCTCCCCGCCCGGGAACCGGGATGTCCCGGGCGAAAGCTCCTGCAGGGTCGGCAGCCGGTCTTCGCTGAGTGCGGCGCGAGCGATCATCGAGTGCTCCGAGCTCTCGAGCCGGCCGGTGCCCGTGAGCCGCGATTCGAAATAGACCGCTATTCCTTCGATGACCCACGAAGGGGCGTAAGCGTTCGGGAAGAGAAGCGGATTCCTCCCGAAGACCGATTGCCCAACTTTCCAGATTCCGCGCGCGCGGTCGAGATGGAAGATGTGAGCGAGCTCGTGCGTCAGCACCAGCGCGTTCCAGTCGTCATAGTGCCGGAGCCCTGACGCGTCCGTCGGTGGGTGCGCGAAAACCACGATCCTGTTCGACGGAAATGATGTGGCGTATCCGTTCACATAATCGACGTTGTCGGCGATGACGAGATCGATTGGGCCGCGAGGAGGGACAAGCTCCCTGGAAAGCTGGATGTACGCCCGTTCCGCGTTGACCGCCGCGCGTCGCGCCTGCTCTTCAAGTGGTGGAGTGAAATGAACCCGGAAGTGCGCGGTGCGGAGAGTGCGCCAGTCATCGTTCGGCACGAGCTGCGCGCGCCCCGCGTCGGCGCAGAACACGAGCAGTACCGCGCCGAGCGCGAGCGATCTCACGGAGATCGCGCCGCCAGAGATACGAAATAGCTCTCGAGCCCCTGGAGGATCCCGCTTGCGTACGCTTCCTGATAGGCCGGAGTTCTAAGAGCCGCCTCCTGATCCGGCAGGATAATGAACGCACCTTCGGCTAGAATCGAAGGCATCCACGACCCTCTGATGACTGCGTAGTTGCCGAATTTCGTTCCCACGTCGGGAAGTCCGAGCTCCTCCACCATCGCCGCCTGTGTAGACTGACCAAACAGTGTCGAGTGTCGCCAGAAAAAGAAGGTCGTTGTGCCGACGCGGTTGTCAGTGAAAGGGTTGACACCGTCGGGGAGCGCATTCAGGTGGATCGAAACGAACGCATGCGCATTCGCACGGCGTGCAATTGTGGGACGTAACCCGAGTTCGACGGGATCGGCGGTTGTGCGCGTCATCACGACGTTCGCTCCGCGAGCGGTGAGCAGGTCGCGCAGCTTCAGGCCTACCGCGAGCACGGCATCACCCTCATACAATTTCGTCGGGCCCGTAGCTCCCGCAGGAGGATGGCCGGGATCAACAGCGATCGTGAGACCGCGCAGCGGAGCCGATCGGTCGGCGATCGCAGGCGGTCGTCTCACCCGGAACCGCAGCGACCCGTTGTCCCAGAGCGCGAGATAGCCGTAGGGAGCCTGCTTGAGATTGATGGTGTATCTCACCCTCGTCGGCTCCGGCGTCGAGGAAGACACGCTGGCGAAGTAACTGTCGGGAGTGGCCGGCATCAGCGACACGACAGGCACTTCCGTTACGCCATATACCAGTAGCGAGATCGACCGATCGGACTCTTCCACCAGATAAGGCGGAGGTGACCCAGTGGGGATGACGACGTCGACCCATTCGGGCGCCGATTCGAGGCGCACGGTCCCAACCTTTCGCACCGGCGCCACGGAGTCCAGCTGCGCGGGCAGCTCGCTCTTCAGAATCCACGCTTGCTGCGCCGAGTCGAGCTCGATGCGCGCGAAATCCTCTCCGCTCGCCTTCTGGTAGCCGGTAACCTTTACCACGGTTCCCTTCAGCAGAAACCACTTGTACGCCTGACCGTTACCCGGCGCCGGCCGCGCGATCGAGACTCGATCCGTATCACTCACCGCCGAGACTGCCTGTCCGACGGGGGCATAGGTGCTCGTCGTGACCGTCACCACCGTATCTACAGGCACAGTATCCGGGCGTGCCGTTGTGTCAGCAACCGTGTCGCCGACGATGCCGGCCGGCGGCGGCGGCGGTATTACCGGCGGCGGCAGCTGGATTGGGTGCACGAGGCGGGCAACCTGCGATCCGTTCGATGCGATGAGCTCGTACCGTGGAGCGCTGGCGGGCGGAACAGGGAGCCACGCCATGAACGCGCCGTTCGGCCACACCGGCACCGACACGCCGTTGATGAGAAGCCCTGCATCGCCGCTGCCGACCGATCCGAAGATGAAGTTGGAATCGCGCGCCGCGATGAGCTGCCCCGATCTCGGGTATGTGATGCTGATCTCGATCGGACCGCGAACCTCCGGCACCGGTGGCAGCTTCGCATTTCCGGGAGGAAGAGGCGCTTTCGGGATGACTGGAATCACCGGCGCCGGCGGGCGGGGAGGAGTCGCGGGACGGCAGGATGCAATTATCAGCATGCAGCAGGTGAGGCTGTTGATCTTCCAGTCAGTCATGTCGTTTCGTTGATGGCAGTTTTGGATACCACGGGTGATCCCCTACTACGCATGGGTAGTGCCCTCCCGTTAGGCTTCGGCTATCTTTTCTCCCCGGGACGGAGCCTCGCCCCGGATGGCAGCAACGCCTCGCTCAAGCAGATCCCAATTGATCGCAGAAATATTCGGGAGTACCAATGTCGGGCTGATCAGGCACGACAATCAGGACTCCTTTATGATCGCCAATCTCGAGACCGGTGACATCGCCACGGCGGCGGTCCCCAGCCTCATCGCGGCCCACACAGCGCCCTTCATCGCCGTTGTCGCCGACGGCGTCGGCGGAGCAGCGTCCGGAGCTCTTGCCAGTCAGATGGCGACGGAAACCATTCTCAGCGAGCTCCACCGCTGGTGGCATAAAGTTCCGAAGCGAGACCGCGACGCGGTGGAGAAGATGCTGCGCCGGGTGGTCGAGATCGCCAACAAGGCGATTCACCAGAAGGCCCACGAGTCACCCGAGCACCACGGCATGGGAACGACGACGACCCTCGCGCTGGTCCTCGAGGGTCAGGCTTTTATCGCCCAGGTCGGCGACAGCCGCGCATACCTAGTCCGCAAATCCGAAACCAGACAGATCACCAAGGATCAGTCGTTCGTACAGCGCCTCATCGACGCCGGCCGCATGACCAAGAAGGAGGCGGAGCTGAGCGAGCACCGCAACATCATCCTCCAGGCGCTGGGGCCGGAGGAGAAAGTGATCACCGATCTCTATCATCTCGAGCTCGAGAGCGGTGACTTCCTAGTGCTCTGCAGCGACGGACTCTCGAATCAGGTGGCGGCGGAAGAGATAGGTCGCATCACCAAGAGCTCCGGCCGGCCGCGCGAGATCTGCGAGACTCTCGTCGAGGAGGCCATGCAGACCGGCGCTCCCGACAACGTCACCGTGGTAACAGTCAGGGTGCGGTCGCAGGAAGCGGAGTTGCGCTCGGGTTCCTGATCGCTAAGCCGCGTTGGCCGGCACGGTATCGTCATCGTGCGGCGCCGCGGCAGTGGGGCGGTCCGCGCCCCACGGTGCGACGAACGGCAGTAGCAGCATCGCCGGAATGATCGCGGCTACACTCAGCAGAAAAAACCCCGGCCACCCAAGCGTATCGGCCAGCTTGCCCGCGGGTGCCACCAGCACGTCTCGGCTCGCGGCGGCGAGACTCGACAGCAGTGCGAACTGAGTGGCAGAGAAGCGCTTGTTGGTGACACTCATCATGAATGCGAGCATTCCGGCCGTCACGAGCCCAACACAGAAGTTCTCGATCAGGATCGTCACGATCATTGCATTACGATCGTTTCCTATCAGCGCCAGGACGTAGTACGCGAGGTTGCTCGCCGCCTGGAGAACCGCGAAAATCCACAGTGACCGGTTTATGCCCAGTCGGGCGATTATTCCCCCGGCCGCGACTACTCCCACGATCGTCGCCGCGATCCCGACTCCGCCCAGCACCACACCTATCTCGGTCTGGCTGAATCCAGTTTTGAGCAGGAAGGGAGTCGCCATGTTTCCGGCGAGCCCATCGGCGTACTTGTAGAGGACGATAAAGAGAAGAACGATCGCGCCCGAAAGCGTGCCGCGGCGCTGAAAGAACTCCTTGAACGGCAGGGCTACCGCCTCCGCCAGAGACTGTGGAGGTGCATCCCTGAGCACTGGCTCGGGCGCAACGAACGCGGTGAATATTCCCACCAGCATGAATGCCGAAAGGAGCAAATAGACGGCTGGCCAGGACATCCTGTCAGCGAACACCAGGGCGAGCGATCCCGTGACGATGAGCGCGACACGATAGCCCATGACGTACGCCGCGGCGCCGGCTCCCATCTCTCGCTCCTGAAGGACATCCGCCCTGTACGCATCGACGGCGATGTCCTGCGAGGCGCTGAAAAACGCGAGCAGCAGCGCGTTGACAGCGAGAGCCTGCAGCCCCAGGCGCGGATCGTGAAACGACATTGCGGCGATCGAAACCAACAGCAGCGCCTGGGTGATCACGAGCCACCCCCGCCGGCGCCCCAGAAACGGCGGTACATAGCGGTCGAGGATCGGAGCCCAGAGGAACTTCAGCGAATACGGAAGGGCAACCATGCTGAAAAGGCCGATCGTCGTGAGGTCGACGTCGGCCTTCGTCATCCACGCCTGTAGCGTTCGGCTGGTGAGAAAGAGCGGCAGCCCGGAGGAGAAGCCGAGCGCAAGGAGGACAGCCATTTTCGGCTGGCCGAAGATCCGTAACGGGGATGTGTTAGCCGACGCGCTCATGCAACACCTCTTTTTCGGGTGATCTGCCCGACTTCCTTGCCGCCGGCTTTCACGCCGGTGTGAGCTTGCCGAGGATGCGGTGGCCGCGCGCGCCCGTTGCGGCCGGAACGTTCGCCGTACGCCTCGTCACATGCAGATACCCAAGCAATGCAAAGGCCACCGCCTCTTTTGCCTCTCCGTCGAAGTAGACGTCGCCGAACTGTTTGATGGTGACGGGTGCCGCCGCCTGGACGATCTCCGCGAACAGCACCGGATTCAAGGCACCGCCTCCCGACACCAGGACCTCGGTTATCGGCTCGGGGATGAACCGGCGATACGCATCGCCGACGCTCCGGGCGGTGAGCTGCACCGCGGTGGCAATAATGTCCTCGTCGCTCGCGCCGTCCTTGCGGCAGCGCGCGATGAGCCGATCGATGTAATCGGTGTCGAAGAGCTCGCGGCCGGTGGACTTGGGCGGCGGCGCGGAGAAATACGGCGCGGTCATCAGCTCGGCCACGACCGCCATGTTGGCTTTGCCGGCGCTGGCAAGCCTGCCGTCGATGTCGAAAGGGAGCTCGGGGCGAAGGATGCGCGTCACGCCATCGATCACGGCCATGCCCGGCCCGGTGTCGAACGCGCGCACCGACTCGAGCTGCCCGTTCGGCGGCACCACGGTCACGTTGCCGATTCCGCCGAGGTTCTGCAATCCGCGCCACTCGGAATCGGAGGAGAACAGCAAAGCGTCGGCGATCGAAACCAGGGGAGCTCCCTGCCCTCCCGCCGCAACATCGCGCACGCGCAAATCGCTGACGACGTCGACGCCCAGACGCTCGGCGATCACGGCGGCCTCGCCCGTCTGCCACGTCGAATGACCGGGCTCGTGCCAGATTGTCTGCCCGTGGGACGCGATGGCCAGGATGTCATCGCGCGCCACACCGGCTTCGGCTATCACTTCGGCAGCGGCGTCAGCCAGCCAGGCGCCGAGATCGAAATTGATGCGGCAATATTCGGCCGGCGTTCCGCTCGAGAGTGCGGCGGCAATTCGCTCGCGCTGCTGTTTGGTGTAGGAGCGCGAGGTGAAGGCGAGCAGCTCCACTCCGAGCTTTCCCGCCTGTTGACTCCCGCTCGGCGTGAACCGGGCGACCGCGGCGCTGATCCCATCGAGCGATGTTCCCGACATCAAGCCGACGACGACGCCCGACGACACCTATTGTTCCTTGATGGGCGGTGGCGGGTCGGCGGTGACCCGCCGTATCACGCCGCCGTTCGCGGCCAGCAGCTGTTCCGCCTCCTCGCGCGAGATGCCCTTCTTGTGCATCACGATCGCCAGCTTCACGCTCTTTCCCGCGGCCGCCAGCAGCCCGGTCGCATCGTCCCTGGATAGCCCGCACACTTCCATCACGATCCTGCGGCTGCGCTCTATCAGCTTGTTGTTCGTCGCGCGCAGGTCGACCATCAGATTCCCGTAAGTCTTGCCCAATCTGATCATCGCGCCGGTCGTGATCATATTGAGCACCAGCTTGGTGGCTGTTCCCGCCTTCATGCGCGTTGATCCCGTCACCACTTCGGGCCCGACGATGGGAAGTATGGTGACGTCCAGCTTCGCGATCAGATCGGCCGGAGGCGGGGAGCACGCGAGTATGCCGGTACGGGCGCCTCTTTCGCCTGCCCGCTCGAGCGCCGCCCGCACGTATGGAGTCGAGCCGGACGCAGCGATCCCGATCACGAAATCGCGCTCGCCGACTTCGTGCTCGTCCATCGCGCGCGCGCCGTTCCCCACTACGTCCTCCGCGCCTTCCTGCGACCGCGTCAGCGCCGGCGTTCCGCCGGCAATGATGCCCTGAACCATTGACGGGTCGGTGCCGAATGTGGGAGGACACTCGCTCGCATCCAGAACGCCGAGACGTCCAGAGGTGCCGGCACCGATGTAAAACAGGCGCCCCCCGGCGCGGAAAGCGCCTTCGGCAAACTCTATTGCTCTGGCGATCTGCTCCCGTTGCGTTGCCACCGCATCGGGAACACGGCGATCTTCAGCGTTTATGAGGTCTACGATCTCGAGGGGAGAAGCGAGATCGATCGAAGCGGTACGCGGGTTGCGCCTCTCCGTTTCCCGAGTATCCATCAATATGCTGCCGAGCGGTGCGCCACGGTCGTAAGTTACCCGACGCTTCGCGCGAATGGCAAGACAACTTGGAGCAACTGCATGAGACGGATCACGATCGGATTTATCATGGTGCTGGTGTGTGCGGACGCGTTGTCCGCGCAGCGGCGTATTCCCGGCCTCCGCGGAGCCGAGCCGTCCATCTGGATCACGGGCGGCGCCGGGTTGTTCACCGGAAATGGTGTGAACGACGGACGCACCGAAAGCGTCTGGGACTTCGGCAACTCGACCAATTTCCAGTATCGTGGATCCCTCGAGAAAACCATCGGGACCCAGTCTTCGATCGGACTGATCGGGACATACGTGCGGGTGCCGTTCAGTTACAGATCGACCGCGATCGTCCCTCCCCCCGGCGGCGCGAGCTGCGGCGAGTGCGAGGCACACCTCGACATGATGACGCTTTCAGCGGGCTTCCACATCGGGGGAGGCACGGGGTTTCACCAGGTCATCGAGGGAAACGCGGGAGTGGTCCGGTACACCAATCTCAAGCGCGATTCGGACGGAGCCGCATTGGCACCCAGTGACGGAAACATGGATCCCATTTTTTCCGCCGGGTACGGCTTCGGTTACGGTTTCAACGAGAGGACGGCGATCAACCTGGTGCAGGATTACAGCATCGCCCTCCACGAGAAGACCGGTCTCGCCAATGGAGAGCGCAATACGAACTCCGTGCGCACACTGCGGTTTGCCTTGCGGTTTGGTTATGGATCTCGAGTGACGGTGAGGAGACGATAATCTGAAGACGCTGCTTCTCGCGGCCTCGCTCGGCGCCTGCGCTCCGCTCGAATCTGCGAGCAGAGTGCAATCGGGCGAGCCCGCGGCGGTCGTTCAGCAGGCTGCAGTCGCTTTTCCACGGAGCTGGAGCTATCCGGCCGGCACGCGCGCGACTTTCGCGCCGAATGCGATGGTCGCCAGCAGCAGCCGTCACGCCGCTGAAGCGGGAGTCGAGATTCTGAAGCGCGGTGGTAACGCGATAGACGCAGCGGTGGCGGTCGGCTTCGCCCTCGCGGTCGCGTATCCAGAGGCGGGAAATCTGGGCGGCGGCGGATACATGGTGATTCGGATGGCCGACGGCCGCACCGCCGCGCTCGACTACCGCGAGACAGCACCCGCCGCGGCGTCCCGCAACATGTTCGTTGGTCCCGACGGGAAGCTCACTGGCGCCAGCCTCATCGGCCCGCTCGCCTCGGGTGTTCCGTCGGCTGTCGCCGGCCTGGCGGAGGCGTTGAGCAAGTTCGGGTCGCTACCGCTGTCGGTAGTACTCGAGCCGGCGATCCGGCTCGCCGATGGGCTGACCGTCGACCGCTGGCTCGCCGCGTCGATTGCCGAAGCGAGATACCGCATTGAGGATTTCGCCGGAAAGCCGGTGTTTTTTCCGGGAGGAGAGTCTCCGCGCGAGGGATCCCGGTTTGCCCAGCCCGCGCTCGCGCGGACGCTTCGCTTGATTGCCGCCAATGGTCCCGGCGAGTTTTACACGGGTACCATTGCCGATTCGATTGTCGCGGAGATGAAGCGCGGAGGCGGGTTGATCACGCGGCAGGATCTGGCTCGTTACCGGCCGGTCTGGCGACAACCCATCACGTCGACGTATCGCCGGCATACGCTTATCACAATGCCTCCATCGTCGTCCGGCGGAACGACGATGTCGGAAGCTCTGAACATCCTCGAAGCGTACGGGCCTCCCGCTCACTTCGGGTCGGCCGAGCGCGTACACGCACTCGCGTCCGCGTTCCAACGCGCATTCGTGGACCGCAACTCCAAGCTCGGGGATCCCGCATTCGCCGACCTTCCGATCGCCACCCTTACGAGCAAGCAGTACGCGGCTCGCCATGCGCGAGCCATCGCCAGGGACCGCGCAACGCGCACGCTCCAAATCGAGCGGGCGATGCGTGAGGGAAGCGAGACGACCCACTACTCGGTCGTCGATGCAGCGGGGAACGCTGTTGCGACCACGACTACGATCAATGACCTCTTCGGATCCGGGTTCTACGTGTCGGGAGCCGGATTCTTTATGAACAACACTATGGACGACTTTGCCGCGCAGCCGGGGACGGCCAATCTCTTCGGGCTGGTGCAGGGGGAGGTGAATGCGATCGCTCCCGGCAAGCGCGCGCTCAGCGCGATGTCACCGACGATCGTGCTGGACCCGGCCGGCAAGCTCCTGCTGGTCACAGGTGCTCGTGGCGGCCCGCGCATCATCACCACCACCACTCAGGTGATCCTGAACGTGATCGATCACGGGATGTCACTCGCCGACGCCATGAGTGCCCCGCGAATCCATCACCAGGCGCTCCCGGACTCGATCCGCATCGAGCCGGGTGGATTCGACTCAGCCGTCGTGCGGAGGCTCGAGGCGATGGGGCACTCGATCTACCAGCCGCCATCCTCTGGTCGCGTCGTGTCCATCATGCGCGTCAAAGGCGGCTACGAGGGGATGGATGATCCCAGGGCGACGGGGGCGGCGGTTGGTTACTGACGGACAGTTTCCAAGAAAAAAAACTGCTAACTGAAGTCTACCTGCGGCGGGCTGTCGGTGGGCAGCGCGTGGCTCCGGGGGGCGCGGATTATGAGCAATCGCAACGAGACAACGAACGTCCGCAGCCCAAGGCCGCCCCACCGACAGCCCGCCGCAGGTAGTCTTCAGTTGCCTCAACAAAAAAAAAGCCCGGCGCATCGCGCCGGGCTTTTTCCATCAGAATCGATTTAGCTAGATCTGAACCTGCGTCGACGAGTTGAGCGTCGCGGTGATCCGTCCACCGGAGTTCACGCAGCCCTCGTAATTCGCTGTCGCGGCGGCAGCTCCAGCACCGGCCGCTCCACCGACTGCCGCTCCAATCACCGTCGCCTTGGTGCTCTTGCCGAGTATCTGTCCGGCAATCGCGCCGATCGCGGCTCCACCTACGACCTTCTGAACGTCCTTGCTCTTCGGCTGGTTCTTGACCTTGCTGACCTGAGCGTAGCTCGTCGTCGCACTGACGGGGTACGTCTTGCCGCCGAAGCTGACCGATACGACACGGAAGCCCATTACGACATCGTCGTTCGCGTTCTCGCTCCGCTTGAGCTCGGTGACTTCGACCAACGCGGTCGCACCCTGCGGTATCACCGCTCCGTTGGAGCCCGAAACCGCCTGAGTCAGCGTCGCGTTGAAGCGCTGTCCGACTCTGCTCGTATTGGTGCAGATCGTCGAGCCCGAAGCGAGGTTGAGCGTCGAGCCGGCGGCAATCGTGCCGATCCGCGCCGCTGAGCCTGCGCTGGTGCGAGTGACCGTGTTACCGCTGGCCGTCGTCGCGGTAGACGGCGTGCGAGTCGTCGAAGTTGCGCGCGGCGTCGTTCTCGGCGCC
>JBGTEZ010000386.1:0-26124 GCA_041747535.1 Gemmatimonadaceae bacterium | reverse complement strand
GTAGGGCGAGCTGAGGGCGCGCTGGGTCAGCTCGGCGGCGACGGGCGAAGCCGATGCAGCCACCACCGCGGTGGGCTGGCAGCTCGCCACCTCCGCCGCGAAGCTCGGCCCCGAAAGCGCGACGACCGTTGCGTCGGGGAGCTCTTCGTCGGCAACCTCGGTCATGAGGGCGAGCGTGCCACGCTCGATGCCTTTGCTCGCAACCACCACGGGAGCCGGACCGTTCAGCTCGGTCCGCGCCGATCTGACGATCGCGCGCGTCACCTGCGATGGGGTTGCGATCGCCACCAGCTCGGCCCCTGTCAGAGCGCGTGGCAAATCGTTGTCGGCGACGAGCGAGGAGGCCAGCTTCGGTCCCGCGAGAAATCTCAGGTTCTCGTGACGGGAGTTGATCGACTCCGCGACGTCCTTCTCGTACGCCCAGAGCCGAACCTCATGTCCGTTGCGGGCGAGAAGATCCGCGAGAGCGGTTCCCCATGCGCCCGCTCCGACGACCGCGCATCTCATCAGGGGTCGTTCCGTTTCTTCACGAAGCGATGTTCCTCTCCGCGACGGAGACGACCGATGTTGGCGCGGTGCGTCCAGAAAACGAACACGGCGACAGCGAGGCTGGCGATGAACACCGGCGACGCCGGATCGCGCCACCACGTCAGTATCGCAATCGGGAGGAGCGCGGCGCTGACCAGAGAAGCGAGACTGACGTAGCGGGTGAAGTAGAACACCAGGGCCCAAACCGCCTGAGCGATCAGCAGCGGCACAAATGCGAGGGCGAGAAATACTCCGCTCGCGGTAGCGACTCCCTTCCCTCCGCCCTTTCCGCGCAGAAAGACCGGCTTCACGTGCCCAAGGATCGCCGCGGCGCCGAAGACCACTGCCCACAGCTCCGGGTTCATGCTTTCCACGTAACGCGGAAGAATCCAGACCGGAAGAAATCCCTTTAGCAGATCGACGACGAACACGGCCACGCCGGTGGGAGTCCCGAGAACGCGGGCAACGTTGGTAGCACCCAGATTACCCGACCCATGCGCCCGGAGATCGACCCCGCGGGCTTTGCCGGCGAGAAAGGCGGTTGGAATCGATCCGGCGAGATACGAGATCAGGATACCGGCGATGCCGAGCATCTACGCGGGAACGGATTTGCGACGCATGATGATGCGCAGTGGATTGCCGCGAAATCCCCACGCTTCACGAAACTCGTTGTGCAGATACCTGACGTAGTGCTCCTGGACCAGGTCGGGATTGTTGCCGAATACCGCGATGACCGGAGGAGCAGTCTCCACCTGCGTCGCGTAGTTCAGCTTGATTTCGCGTCCCGCCGCCTGCGGAGGCTGCCGCCGTCCGACAATTGCTTCGAGCGTGGTGTTCACCTGCGACGTGCTGATGCGCTTGTGGCGCTCCGCATCCACCTCGAGCAGCAGGTCGAGGATCCTGGTGACACGCTGGCCGCTCAGCGCCGAGGTAAAAACAAACGGAACGAACTTGAGGAAGGGTGCCTTCTCCTGGCACTCGGTCTCGAACTTTACCGCCGTGTTGTTGTCCTTCTCCTTGAGATCCCACTTGTTCACGACGACGATGAGCCCGCGCCCGCTTTCCCACGCGAGCGAGGCGATCTTGAGGTCCTGATTGTGGAGGCCCTCCACCGCGTCGAGAATGAGTATGCTGATGTCCGATCGCTCGATCGCGCGCCTGGTTCGAAGCGACGAGTAGAACTCGATGCCGTCGCTCACCTTCGACTGCCGCCTCAGCCCCGCGGTATCGATGAACACCACCTGCCGCCCGTGGAACGACATCGGAGTATCGATCGCATCCCGCGTGGTGCCTGCTTCGTCGGCGACCACGAGCCGGTCCTCGCCGAGGAGGCGGTTGATGATCGATGATTTTCCGACATTGGGGCGTCCGACAACGGCAACGCGGAGTGCATCCGGAATCTCCTCGGCAACGATCGGAATCCGCTCGACGAGGACGTCGAGCATGTCACCGGAATTCTTGCCGTTCACCGCGGACACGGGAACAGGATCTCCGGCCCCGAGCTCGTAGAATTCGTAGTAATCGGTGGTCGCCGGATCGTCCACTTTGTTCGCGACCAGCACCCAGGGCTTTCGCGCTTCACGGAGCAACGAGACGACGCGCGAGTCGCTCGGGTGCAGTCCGTTCTTGGCGTCGACCACCAGCATCAGCAGATCCGATTCTTCGATCGCCTGCATCACCTGTCGCTTTATCTCGACGTCCATCGGCATGCGGGGATCGTCGGCCAGTCCGCCCGTGTCGACGAGCCAGAACTGCCTGCCGTTCCATTCCGCGCGGGCGAAGTGACGGTCACGCGTCGTTCCTGCTTCATCGCTCACGATCGCGCTGTGGTCGCCGACGATCCGGTTGAAGAGCGCCGACTTCCCGACATTCGGACGGCCGATGAGGGCAATCACGGGAATGTTCACGCCGCTACCTCACTTGCTTCCCGCTCCAGAACATCGATGAAATCATACGACGGGAAAATCGGCATTGGAAGCGCCTCGCGCAGCATGCTGAGAGGATAATCATCGAGGAAAAGGCTGTCCTCGTTGATCGTCTCGGCCGGAATCAGCGCCATCGCCAGGTCGAGCCGATCCTTGAGGGCGCCGACGATATCCTTCCCGACCAGAAGTCCCGCGGTCGTGATGGTCGGGCCGAACAACGAGTTCTCCGCGACGATCAGCTCGAAGTGCGCCCCAGTCGCTTCGCGAAGATCCTCGAGGAGGGGTTTCATCACCGGCGCCATGGCAAGACCGGTCACCACTCCGATTCGCTCACCATCGCGTCGCCCGAGCCGCCCGATTCCCTCGGCCACCCGCATTCGCAATGACGTTACGGCTCCCACACCGTTCTCGATCTGCGCGAAATCACCATAGTGCGACGGGCCGGGCAGCTCGCGCCCGGCAAGCATGTAAAGCTCGTCGGATCCGAAAACCCAGGTCTCGCCGCGCTCAGTCAGCCCGCGCTGGCCCCACCGCTCGACCTGGCCGAGAACCACGTTTGCCGTCTCCCCGTCCATCCCTTTCCCTGTGTACAAGTGCGAGTACTGCGTGAGTCCAACTGGTACGACTGCGGCAGAAAGCACCGCGTCACCCATTTGCCATAGATCCCTGAGCGATTCCTCGAGGATCTCGCCGTCGTTCAAACCAGGCACGACCACCATCTGGCAGTGAAACTGAATTCCGCCCTCGGCCAGCCGCGTCAGCTGAGCCTTGATGTCGGGGACGCGCTGGTTGTTGAGAAGAACTTTTCTTGCCTCGTGATTCGTGGCGTGAACGGAAACGTAGAGCGGCGAAAGGCGGTACTCGAGAATGCGCTCGATGTCCCTGTCCTTCACGTTCGAGAGCGTCGCGAAGTTTCCGTAGGCGAAGGAGAGACGATAGTCGTCATCGCGGATGTAGAGCGGTTTCCGAAGACCCTGTGGCAATCCCTCGATGAAACAGAACTCGCAACGGTTGGCGCAGCGGCGCACCGGCGGAGGCTGGAGAGTAAGGCCAAGCGGCTCACCGTCGAGTCTCTCGAACTCATAGATCACGGCCTCGCCGTCCGGTTGGCGGGCCTCGACGACTAGCTCCTCGTCAGCTGTCAGAAATTCCCAGTCGAGAAAGTCGGAAACCGCGCGCCCGTTGACGGTGAGCAGCTCGGTTCCGGGCTGAATTCCCAGAGCCTCAGCGATGCTCTCCTGTTCGATGCGGGCGACCTTTACCATAGCTCAAGTAATTTAGAGGCAAAGCGGCGGAAAGCAAGTAATTGCCGCGCTTTAGCCGCTCTAGTGCGAGCTAAACCGGCGCGGTGGCCGCGAGCGACTCCAGCAGCTTCCGCGCGCGCTCGGCATTGAATCCGGGCAGTCGGGCGATCGCTTCTTCCCCGGCGTCTCGCACGCCCTGAATGCTCCCGAAGGTGTGTAGCAGCTGGCGCCTCTTTACCGGCCCTATTCCGGGGATTTTGAGCAGCTCGGAGGTGACCGTCCGCATGCTCCGGCGCTTCCGGTTGTAGGTCACCGCAAAGCGGTGAGCCTCGTCGCGGGCCTGTTGGAGCAGCCTCAGGCCGGGTGACCGCCGCGAGAGCTTGAGCGGCTCGCTCCGCCCCCAGAAGAATATCTCCTCCTCGCGCTTGGCGAGGCTGATCAATGGCCGGTCGACGATGCCAAGGTCAGCAAGCGCCGCCTGGGCCGCCGATAGCTGCCCCTTTCCGCCATCGACCACGATGAGGTCGGGCAGAGGCTTGTGGTCGTTCAGCCGCCGCTCGAAGTAACGGCGAACCACCTCGCGCATTGAGGCAAAATCGTCGGCTCCCTCGACGGTCTTCACCTTGAATTTTCTGTATTCCGCGCGCCTTGGGCGGCCGTTCTCGAACCAGACCGCTGAGCCGACTGTATCGGTGCCCTGTGTCGTGGAGATATCGAAGCACACGAGCGCCCGCGGCAGGCGCTGGAGTCCGAGCTCACGCCCCAGCTCGTAGACGGGATCACCCGCCCGCTCGTCGGCTTCCATGGACGAGAGCTTGAGCTCCTCCAGCAGATGACGCGCGTTCTGCTCCGCCAGTGCGATAAGCTCCCGGCGCGGCCCCCGCTGCGGGATCTGGATCCGTGTGTCGGGGAGCGCCTGCTCCACCAGCTCGCGGTCGGGGAAATCGAACGGCAGCAGCAGCTGTCGCGCTCGCTCCTGCATGCTGACGTAGCTCCCCGCCAGATAGATCGGGAGAACCTCCGTATCCTCCTCGCCATCCAGGTTCTCCAGGAACCTGTGCTCGCGGGAGAGGAGCTTGCCACCCCTGATGCGCAGGACGGTCACGCATGCGTCGTCGCCATCCCGCGCGTAGCCGAGCACGTCGCGGTCGCCCCCTTCCACCTCGAGCACGACCGTCGGCTCCTCCATCCGCTCCAGGTGATGGAGCACATCGCGGAGCTCCGCGGCTCGCTCGAAGTCCAGCTGCTCCGAGGCGAGATCCATCCGCTCGGTGATGCGACGGACGACTTCCTCGGGACGACCGGAAAGGAAAAGCACGACCTCGTCGATCATCGTGCCGTAATCGTGCTGCGACTGAGCCAGGATACATGGCGCCTTGCAGCGCTTGATGTAGTAGTCGAGGCACGGGCGCTCCGGCATCTGAGCCGGCATGTCGTAGTTGCAGCTGCGCACGGTGAAGATCCGCTTGACGACGTTCAGCGATCGCCGCATCGCGCCGACATCGGTGTAGGGCCCGAAATATTTCGCGCCGTCATCCTCGAGGCGCCGCGTGACGAAGACGCGCGGAAACGGCTCCTGCACCGTCACCTTGATGTACGGATAGGACTTGTCGTCCCTCAGCGCGATATTGAATCGCGGCCGGTATTCCTTGATCAGGTTCGCCTCGAGAACCAGCGCGTGCGACTCGCTCGGCACGACGATTGTCTCGACGTCGGCGATGAGCCCGACCATGTGCCTGGTCTTCAGGCTCTCGAGCTGATCGTTCGAGAAGTAGCTCCTCACTCGCGAGCGCAGCCGTTTCGCCTTTCCGACGTAAAGCGTAGTCCCATCGCGCGCCTTCCACAGATACACCCCTGGCCCATCGGGGAGGTGCGGAAGCTTCGCTGCAACGGCATCGGGAACGGGGAGCATGCGTAATTATACCATGCGCCGGGGGGCTGGTTCGCGCTCGCGCGAGCCCCGTTTCTCCTACTTCTTCGGGCGGCCCAGCCTCATCACTCTCAGGCCGCGATCGACGACGTTGCTCGCTTCGGGAATGCGGAAGATGGCGGTGATGGCCAGATAGGACAGCCCATAGGTCGCCAGAAGGAGAAACGCGATCGCCTTCGACTGTACGGCGGTCGAGTGAATGGACATGAGTGGCTCGCCCCGATCGATGAACAGCTTGTAAGCCCAGGGTATGAGCGCACTCGCGAACGCCGCGAACCACAGCCGCGCCATGCGCGGTCCGGCGAGGCGCGTGCGGCCGATTCTCCCATCGAGCGCACGGCGTAGGAGATAGAACTCGACCCAGCCGGCGAGTCCCGCCGATGCCGTCAGGCCGGCCACGCCCAGCCGCGGATCCAGTCCGAGCATCGGCGGCAGAACGAGCGCAAACAGGTATCCGAGTCCCGTCGTGAGGACCACCCGCACGGTCGCATACTTGAGCGGAGTGCGCGTGTCGCGCAGCGCGTAGAATGTCGACGAGTACAGCCTGCCCATGGTCGATGCCAGAAGGCCGACGGTCGATCCAATGAGGATCTGCCACACCCAGATCGTGTCGTTCCGGGTAAACTCGCCGCTTTCGTAAAGCAGGTGTACGATGAGATCGCCGAGGGCAAACAGCCCGACCGCACTCGGCACGATGAAAAACGCGATGCGGTCCAGTCCATCGCTCAGCCGGCCGCGCAGATATGCGGCGATCTCGACGGCGCTGCCCACGGCCCGTGACATTGTCGGGAGCTCGGCCGCGGAGATCGCCATTCCGAAGAGGCTGATCGGCAGGACGAAGATTCCCTGCGCAAACGTGAAGGCCGCGACAGCGCCGTTGGGGAGGTAGCTCGCCAGCCATGCGTCGACGTAGGCGCTGAGCTGCACGACGCCGCGCCCAATGAACGCCGGCACGAAGTTGCGGAAGACATTCCGCACGCTCTGCGATGACTTATCGAGTCGCGGTCGCACCCCGCGCGCCAGCCTTATTACCAGCGGTAGCTGAATGCCGAACTGGAGCGCACTGCCGACGACTGACCCGATCGCGACGTAGAAAACCAGCTGCTCCGCGGTGCGCCCTTCCTGAAAGAAGATCAGGGTCGCCACCATTGCGAAGTTCCATACCACCGGAGCCGCGTACGACATGAAGAACCGGCGGTGGCTGTTCAATATGCCGAGACACCAGGCCGAGAACACGAGGAGCGCGGCGCCGGGGAACAGGATCCTCGTGAGCTGAACGGTCAGCTCGCGTTTCTCCCCGGTGAAGCCATTCGCGATCGCGGCAACGAGGTACGGCGCGCCGATGATTCCGAGCAGGACGAGAATCGACGCGACGAGCGCCAACCCTCCGGCGACCGCACCGGCCAGCCTCGTCGCCTCCTTCTCGTCTCCTTTGCCGAGGAGGCCCGCATACTCGGGAATGAACGACGCTGAGAGAACTCCTTCGCCGAACAGATTTTGTAGCATGTTCGGAATTCGGAACGCGGCGCTGAACGCGTCCGCGGCCAGACCGACGCCGACGTAGCGTGCCATCATCGTCTGGCGGACGAGACCGGCGAACCGGCTGAGGAGAATCCCCATTCCGACGAGCAGCGCGGCGCTCTTGGACCGCGCGATCGCGGGAGCACCGCCACGCTCCGTCGCTCGCCGCTCCACCGGCGGCGCGGTTTCGGTTACCTCGTCCTGCTGCGGCGGGACGAATTCTGGGAGCGAACGATCCTCGACCGGCTCTTTGTCCGGCTCTTTCTCGTCCGCCGTCACGGTGTCGATTCCGCTGGTCGTCTTGACGCGGCGGCTCCGCGCATGCGGGCAGCCGACCCCGTGAGCCCGGATACGTGACTGCGCGCCTCGCTCAGCATCTCGCTTTGCAGCTCTGGCCCGTAGCGGGCCAGGAACGGAACGAAATTCAGCACGCGCTCCTGCGGACTACCTAATGGATAGAGCGATCCTCTCGCCGTCGCGATCTCCTCCATGATATCCGCGTGCTCTCTTTTTGCCGCGGCAATGAGCCGCCGCTCAAACCGGTCGAGCCGGCGCATCAGGTTGGCGCGCAAGCCCCCTGTGACCGCCGCCGAGACCGGAGCCTTCTCGCTTTCGATTACTTCCGTCAGCGAGTCGAGACGCTCATTCATCAGCGCCCGCGTTGCCGCAAGCTCCGTTATCACCGGCTTTGGCAGCCGCGCGCGCGCGACCCTTTGCTCGGCTTCGTGAGGATCGCGCAAGTCCTCGGGCAGCAGATAAAGCTTTTCCAGTATTCGCTCAACGTGAGGCTCGACGATCGTGCACGACCAGCGTGGCAGGATCGCGGGGCGTGCCACACCGATGGCATCGGCGATCGGCCCAATCTGGGCGAAGTATGCGATCTCTGCGGGTCCACCCACGTACGAGGCAGTCGGGAGAATGGCACGCTCGACGATCGGTCGCAGCAGGACGTTCGGACCGAGTTGCGCGCTGGCGGAGACTTTTGCGGCCGCCTTGACCGGAACGCGCTTGCGCTCCCCGGCTTCCGAGCTGAACACGAGAGACAGGCCGGCGACATCCTGCACCTGTGGCTTGAACCCCGCGGCCTCGATCTCCGCGTTTCGCGCTGCCAGAAGCTCGGCAATCGTCCCCGAATTCCCGAGCGCCGCTTTCAGCACTGGGGTCGCGGCGTCCCGCGTTGCGGGATGCGAGGCGTCGAGCACGGCGATTCCAAGCGGCTCGAGGAGACCACGCAGGAACGAGACGTAGGCAGATCCGATCGTCGCGTCCGGGGTGTAAAATCTGCGGAGCAGCTCGAGAAAAACCGGATCAATGGTCGATCCGGCAGCCCGCTCGAGTATCTGGAGCTCGGCGGAAACATCCCCGAGGGGCATCTCCGACATCGAACGGCCCAGCGGTGCATGGCGCTCCATGCGCAGCCGTTGCACACCGCCGCTTATTGCGACCGCGGTAACGCTCGCCTCCCGGAAATCAGCATCGTCGGTGGCCGCCCAGAACACAGGCGCTACGGGAATTCCGCTCGCCTCCTCGAGGACATCAGCGAGCGCAAGCGCGCTCAGCGCCTTGCAGAGCGTGTAAACCGGCCCGCCGAAAAGTCCGGGCTGCTGGCCCGTCGTCACGACGACTCCGCGGCCACCGGCGGCCGCGTTCAATCGCTCGGCCGCAGAGCCAGTCGCATTGATCGCGGGCGCGAGTCCAGTCAGCCACTCCGCGGGTGATTGCGCGCGAACGTCATTCACCCGCGCGCGCCACGCTTCCGCATTCTTCCCGACGGACTCGTACCAGCCCTCGGGGGTCTTCCCCTCCATCGCGGCTGCCGCGAGAGGATTCCCGGTCAAAGCCTGCGTGACGACGCGAGGGTTCATCGGCGCCTCGCAAACATGATCGTACGCGGAGAATCCTCTTGCCACGGTGATCCGAGATAATCGCCCGCTCGCGCGACAATATCGAACCCGGCTGCGTCGAGCATTCCCTCCAGGTCGGCAGCGGACAACAATCGAACGCGCTCGAGGTACTCCTTGCCGCGAACGCGAATCGTCTTCTCGACGAATTTTCGATCGGCGCTTATGCGGCGAAACTGCTCGACGGTCGAGCCCGCCACCACGCGCTCATCGCGCGCGACGAGGTTGGCGCGGACTTCCTCCGCGTTGAGAAAATCGAGAACGAAGGTTCCTCCCCTCTTCGTGACCACACCGACGCAGTTCAGGACCTGCGCATGCTCGAGATCGTCTTCAAAGTATCCAAAGCTGGTGAAAAGGTTGACGGCGAGGTCGAAGCTTCCCGGAGCAAAGGGCAGCTCGCGCATATCGGCCCGGACGTAGGGGGCGTCAGGCGATTCGCGGCGCGCGACCTTGAGCAGCGCGGGGGAAAGGTCCAGGCCAACCGTCCACCACCGGTCGCAAAGAAGTCTCGCGTGCCGCCCTGCCCCGCAAGCGAGGTCAAGGACCGATTCCACAGGCCATCCCTCCATGCGGGCGGCGATGAGATCGATCGCCTCGGCCGCATCGGTCTCGTCCCGGTGCGGATAAAGGCGCAGGTATTCATCGCCGAACCAGTGCTCGAACCAGTCGGCTGGCTCTTCCGGCCGCGGGTGTACGCGCGGAGCGTCAGCCACGATCACTTATGGTACGGCTCGCCGCGGACGATCGTACCGGCGCGGTAGATCTGTTCAGTCAGAACGAGCCGGGCCAGCTCGTGCGGAAGCGTCCACGGAGCGAGAGAGAGCCGCATCTGAGAGCCAGCCGCAAGATCAGCGGCGAGTCCGTGCGCGCCGCCGATCAGGAAAGCCAGGTCGCGATCCTGCTCGCGGGCAGACTGCAGCAGCTCGGCGAACTGGCGCGAATCGAGAGATTTTCCGCCCGGGTCGCAGGCGACGGTGCGGGCGCGTCCAGGAATCTTCTCGGCGAGCCGCATGCCCTCACGCTCTCGAACGCGCTCACCGGGTGATCCCCCGCCGCCGCCCTTCTCTTCCCTGACCTCATGCACTTCGAGCGGCCAGTATCGCGCGGCTCTGGTCTCATAGTCTCGGATTGCCTCACCGAGCGCCTGATTCCTCGCCTTCCCCACCACCGCGACGACCAGTCGCATCTACGCGTAGATGCCGCGAAGCCTGTGGACGTTGGCGACTCTGCTGATGGAAAGCATGTAAGCGGCGGTGCGCATGTTCACCCGGTGTTGGCGCGACAGATCCAGGACGTCCTTGAAGCTGCGGCGCATGATCGCTTCGAGCCGGTCGTTGACGAGCTCCTCCGTCCAGAAGTAGCCGCCCCGATCCTGCACCCACTCGAAGTACGACACCGTGACGCCGCCGGCGTTGGCGAGGATGTCCGGGATGACGAACACTCCCTTCTCCTCGAGGATCGAATCCGCAGCCGCGGTAGTGGGTCCGTTCGCGCCTTCGCAGATGATGCGCGCTCGAATATCGGGTGCGTTCTTCGTGGTGATGACGTTCTCGAGCGCGGCTGGAAGAAGAACGTCAACGTCGAGCGTCAACAAATCGGCGCCGGTGATGCTTTCGCCGCTCTTGTAACCCTCGAGCGAGCGGTTCTTGGCGACGTGCGCAATCGCTTCGTCGATGTCGATTCCCGCCTTGTTGTAGAGCGACACCGAGCGATCTCCGATCGCGACGATCTTGCATCCTTCGCGCGCCAGCAGCTGAGCGGCGACGGAGCCGACGTTGCCGAATCCCTGCACCGCGACAGTCGTCCCCTTGACCGGCATACCGAGGTGCTGGAGCGCGTCGCGCGTCACGATCATGCATCCGCGTCCGGTCGCCTCGCGCCTGCCCAGCGATCCCCCGAGCTCGAGCGGCTTGCCCGTCACTACCGCCGTGCTCGTGTGCCCGACGTGCATCGAGTACGTGTCCATCACCCACGCCATGACGCGCTCGTTGGTGTTCACGTCGGGAGCGGGAATGTCGGAGTCGGGCCCAAGCAGACTGATGATGCCGGAGGTGTAGCGCCGGGTGAGCTTCTCCAGCTCGGTCGCGCTCATCGAGAGCGGGTCGCATCGGACGCCGCCCTTCGCTCCACCGAACGGGATGTTGACGACGGCGCATTTCCACGTCATCCAGGCGGCGAGCGCCTTCACTTCCTCGAGCGTGACATTGAGGTCGAAGCGGATACCGCCCTTCGCCGGGCCACGGGAGGTGTTGTACAACACCCGATACCCTTCGTACACGCTCACTTCGCCGTTGTCCATCATCACGGGAATCGAGACGATGACCTGCTTCTCCGCCTGGCGCAGAACCTTGTACATGCCGGGCTCCAGATCGAGGAGCTCAGCGGCCCGGTCGAAGCGCGACATCATCGCCTCGAATGGGTTCTCTTCATCAAGAAATCGGTCTTTGTCGGGGCGGACGAGCTTGTGGGCGGGTACTCGAATATCCGTGGCCATTATCCGTCGATCGGCGTTGTGTTGGGAGCTTGTGGGCTCAGTGTCTTAGCGCGAGCAAATCGTCTAGCAGCCGCGCGATGTGATGCTTCCCATGTTCTACCTTCAAGCGCTGTGAAACATACCATAATGACCCCGCTTCGGGAGGCCAAAACCACTCGAGCTTGACGGCGTCCTTCAGCGTGCAGACAGCGAAATCCGAGGCAAGCGCGGATTCCGCGAGACGCTTCGCATCGCCATCGCTGAAATGGTAGTGGTCGGGATAGCCGTGCGGCCGCACGACCGCTCCGAGCTGGGTGAGCTGACGGAAGAATCCATCGGGATTTGCAATGGCCGCGATTGCGGTCACGTCGGCGCCGTCGAGGGCGTGCAGCGGCAGCGTCTGGCCAGTGGTCGTGCTCCGCAGCTCTCCCGGCGCGAGCAATACCGACGCCACCGCCACACCGGGAGCGGCACGCTCAATTGCGCCCCTCACCCTCGCAACCTGGGTGGAGTCTGAAACCTTCCGGGTGACGATCACGAGTGACGCGCGTGCGGCTGCGCTCAGGGGCTCCCGCCAGGGCCCAGCCGGGAGCAGTCTCGTGCTCCCCGTCCAGGTGTCGGCATCAATGAGGACGAGATCCATGTCTCTCGCCGCGCGCCGGTGCTGAAACGCATCGTCGAGCACGATGATGTCGGCCGCTTCCGCCACCGCGTCTCTCATCCCGCGCACCCGGTCCGCGCATTCGATCACGCTCAGGCCCTCGTTGAGCCGACGGTGCACGAGTGTCTCGTCCCCGCCGTAGCCGCGGAGCACGATCGCGGGGTGCGCTCCTCGCCCGGCCAGCTGGCCCGCCAGCCATGCGGAGACGGGAGTCTTGCCCGTTCCCCCCACCGTCAGATTTCCAACGCTGACAATGGGAACGGACACATCGTGCGCCTTGAGCAGCCGGCGGTCGTACAGAAATCCGCGCCCTTTGACGACGACGCGGTACGCTCCCTCGAAAGGTGACAGGAGGATTCGGCCTGCTCTGGCTTTCTTCCCGCTCCCGGTCCAGAGCATTGCGATCGCCGAGCGAAGGTCAGTCACCAGCGCGCTCGGCGGCCTGGTTCATGAGCGCTTCCACTCGCGGTCCTTCCGTCGCCGCGGCCCGCGCGGACGCTGCGTCGATCGTCGTCGGCTGTCCGTAGGCGACCGTTATGCGGGCGAACGGCTTCGGGATGACGAACCTGTCCCAGCTCTTCAACCGCCACGCACGATCCGCCGAGGCAGCAATGGGAAGGATCGGCGCGCCCGATCGCTGGGCGGCGATGAGCGCACCAGGCGCGAAAGTACGTGCCGGGCCGCGAGGCCCATCGGGTGTCACTGCTACCTCGTGCCCCGACTTCAGCTCGCGCACGAGCGACAGCAGCGCACGCTCCGCTCCCTTGGTCGTGGACCCCCGGATCAAGCGGTAGCCTAGCCACTGCGCGGTACGGGCAATGAGCTCGCCGTCACGGTGCTCGCTGATCAGGATCGCCACATCCGATCCACGGTGATGCCAGAGAAGAGGAAGCAGGTGACCGTGCCAGAGAGAAAAGATGAAGGGCCGCCCTGCGGCCCGCAGTCGTCGAAGCTCGCTTTCGTTGAGGACGTTGTATCGCCACGTCGGAGCCAGCGTGCTCAGGACTCCCTTGCCGAGCAGGAGCGTGAGACGCGACTTCCAGGCGAGGCGGTCCGAGGGGCTCGGTGTCTTCACGTCAGCAGATCACTGATGATGCGGGCGACCCGATCGGCGGCGCCCGGAGTGCCGAGCTTCGACCGCACTTCAGCGAGCCCCGCGAGCAGCTCCTTCCGCCGCGCGGATTCGGGCTCGAGCAGATCGTCGATCGCATTCGCCATCTTCGCGGGAACGATCTCATGCTGAATGAACTCCTCGGCCACTTCGCGCCCGGCAACGACATTGACCAGACCGATCTGCGAGATCTTGACCACTCTCTTCGCCAGCGCGTAGGAAACAACGCCGGTGCGGTAAGCGACCACCAGCGGACATTCGGCGATCGCCGCCTCGAGCGTAGTCGTTCCGCTCTTGCACAACGCGGCATCGGCGGCCCTCAGCACGCTCAGCGACGCAGAATGCACGAGTCGGAACGGGCACCGGTCGGAGTCGAGCGCAACCGTCGGCGCGACGCTGACGATTACCTCGAGATTCCGGCGCCGGCGCTGAAGCTCCTTCGCGGTGGCGACGAAGTCGTCGATGTGGCGGTCGATCTCCTGCTGTCGGCTCCCCGGAAACAGCGCGACGACGGGGACGTTCTGGGGAAGTGAAAGCGCTTCCCGCGCCTCGATCCTGGTCGGCATTGCTACCGCGCGGTCGAGCAGAGGGTGCCCGACGAACACCGCATCGACGCCATATCCGCTGAGGAGACGCTCCTCGAAGGGCAGAATGACTGCGGCCTTGGTCACGTAGCGAGCGAGCTTGGGTAGACGCCCCGCACCCCAGGCCCACACCTGAGGGGTGACGTAGTAGACGACCGGCACCCCCGCACGGTGGGCAGCGGCCGCCACCTTCATGTTGAAGCCGGGATAATCGATCAGCACGACGAGAGCGATCTCTCCGCGCTCGAGCATCGTGGTCAGCTTGCGAAGCAGCTGGAAGTGTCGGGGAACGTGCCTGACGATCTCCAGGAAGCCCATTACCCCGTGCTGGTTGTCGCGGTGCACGAGCTCGACACCCTGCTCGGCCAGCCGCGACCCGCCGACCGCGGCGAGGCTGAGCTCCGGTCTGATTCGCCTGAGGGCAGCTGCCACACCGGCTGCGTGCATGTCGCCGGAAGCCTCCCCGGCGACGAACAGGACCTTACGCATTCGGCGTGGAAAGACCCTTGAGGGAAGGCATCGTCAGCTCGATCTCACGCACGATCCGGAGCGCGACGCCCAGTGCGAGCCTTCCATCCTCTCCTGTTACGACGACCGGACCTTTCCCCGCCAGCGCCGCGACGAAGCTCTCGATCTCGAGAAGGAGCGGCTCCCCTTCGGGGGCTTCGAGCGGAATTCTGTCGACGAATGCGGCGATGTCGACCGGCGCCGTGCGCACCGCCAGCGGGTCGATGTCGGACTTGAGGCGGAAGAACTCGCCGGTGCCGGCGGCAAGGTCGAGCGAGAGATAGCCGCTTTGCTGAAAGATGCGAATTTTCCGCTTCCGCTCCCGCGAGATGCGGCTCGACGTGATGTTGGCGACCGCGCCGGACGTGAATGTCACGCGCGCGTTTGCGATATCGAGCATCGGCGTCAACACCGGCACTCCGACCGCCGCGATATCCATCGCCGGTGATCCCACCAGCGTCAGCAGCAGGTCGATATCATGGATCATCAGATCGAGCACGACCGCGACATCGGAGCCGCGCGGGCTGAAGGGCGCGAGCCGTTCGCTGTCGATGAACCTCGGCTTGCTGACGAAAGGCAGAGCGGCGCGCACCGCGCGATTGAATCGTTCGATATGACCGATCTGTACGATCACGCCGCGTGCCTTTGCCAGCGCGAGCAGCGAGTCCGCTTCCTCGAGCGTGGTCGTGATCGGCTTCTCGATGAAAACGTGCCGGCCCATTTCGATCGCCGCGGTCGCAACCGCGAAATGAGCGGGAGTAGGTACGACGATGACCACCGCATCGACGACCTCCAGCAGGCCCGCCAGTGACCGGTGGGAGGTGACCCCCAGCTGCTCGACCACTTCTGCCTCGCGCTCCTTCCTGGTCTCCACGAAGCCTGCGAACCGGATTCCCGGGAGATCGCGCAGAATTCTGATGTGGTGGAACCCGAGGCTGCCCGCGCCGACGACACCGACGCGCGGAAGTGCCGTCAAATCACCACTCCCCGCTCGCTCGCCTCGACGAAGCGAATGAGCTCCTTCACCTCCGGAAAAACCTCCAGCTCCGACTGCGCGCGCCCTATCGCCTGCGAGACGTTGAGGTCCGACCGGAAGAAAAGACGGTAGGCGCGCTTGAGCTCGCGGATCGTCTCGTCCGCCATGCCGCTTCGCTGCAAGCCGACGGTATTGAGTCCGTACAGCTTGACCGGGTTACCGACCGCCTTGAGGAATGGCGGAATGTCCTTCGAAACCCGCGAGCACCCGCCGATGAATGAGTGACGTCCAATCCGCACGAACTGATGGACCGCCGACATTCCGGATAGAATCGCCTTGTCGTCGATCGTCACGTGTCCCGCCAGCTGCACGACGTTCGACAGGATCACCGAGTCGCCGATCCGGCAATCATGGCCCAGGTGCACATAGGACATGATGAGACAGTTGCGGCCGACGACGGTCTTGAAAGAATGCGCGGTGCCGCGGTTGATCGTCACGTACTCGCGGATGACCGTCCCATCTCCGATCTCGACGGTCGTCTCTTCACCGGCGTACTTGAGATCCTGCGGCGCTCCGCCGACCACGCTGCCGATTCCGACTTTCACGCCGCGTCCGAGCGTGACGTTTCGCTCGAGCGTCGCGCGCGGCGCGATCACACAGTCATCGCCGACCCTGCAGTCCTCGCCCACCATCGCGAAGGCGCCGATCTCGACCCGCTCGCCGATCTCGGCATCGGGGTCGATGATCGCGGTCGGGTGGATCAGAGAACGAGTCATCGATCGCGGACCATTGCCGCCATGTCGGCTTCCGCCACTACCTCGCCGTCCACCTTGCCCACCCCGCGCATCTTGCAGACGCTGCCGCGCAGCTGAACGATCTCGAGCTCGAAGCGAATCTGATCGCCGGGCTTCACCGGCCGGCGGAATTTGACGTTGTCGAGCGACATGAAGTAGACGACCTTGCTGTCCGGATCCTCGACCGATCCCATCAGCAGCATGCCGCCGACCTGAGCCATCGCTTCGATGATCAGGACGCCGGGCATGATCGGATGCCCCGGAAAGTGCCCCTGAAAAAACGGCTCGTTGATGGTGACATTCTTGAGCCCCACTATCCGCTTGTTCTCCTCGATCTCGAGGATCCGATCCACGAGCAGAAACGGATAGCGGTGAGGCAGGACCTTCATGATCTGTTCTATTGTGTACATCCCCTTCTCCTTTCGTCCGGCTTTGACCATCTCGCGAACCAGCGTGACCGTGCCCCGATGGCTCGGCTTCAACGCGACTATGCGCGCGCGAACTCGAGCGCCCGCGAGCGCCAGATCACCGACGCAATCCAGCGCCTTGTGCCGCACGAACTCGTCGCTCCAGCGCAAATCCCCGCTCAGAATGTCAGTGTCATCCAGTACGACCGCATTGTCCAGCGACGCCCCCTTGATGAGCCCCTTGGCGCGAAGCGCATCGACCTCGTGCAGGAATCCAAAAGTGCGGGCGCGGGAAAGCTCAGAGGCGAACGAATCCGCCGTCACGGTGAAGCATCGCGACTGCCGGCCAATCAGCGGGTGCGGGAACTCGATCGTCACATCGAGCTCGAGCTGGTCCGATGGATACGCCTCGTATACGGATGCGCCATCGATAACCCGGAGCGGCTCGGTGAGATGCAGAAACTCCGGCTCGCCGTCCAGAGTCGCAAGTCCCGCCTCCATGAACGCGGCGAAGAAGGGCGCCGCACTGCCGTCCAGTATCGGCGGCTCGGGCGCATCCATGTCGATCGTGAGGTCGTCGATCCCCATTCCAGCGACGGCGGCCAGCACGTGCTCTACGGTATGCACCGCGTAATCGGCTTTTCCGAGCTGCGTATGCCGGTCGCTGCCGCTCACTTCGCTGACGTGCGCCCTGATCCGCGGCGAGCCGTCGCGGTCGGTCCGCCGAAACACGATTCCCTGACGGGATTTGGCCGGACGAAAGGTGACCCGGCACGAGACGCCGAGGTGCAGTCCGATTCCCTCCAGCACCGTCTCGCGGGCGAGAGTCTTCCGGCTCACTTCGTGTCGGCTGCTTCCAGGAGTTTTTCCAGGCGGCGCATCATTCCCGCCAATCTAAACAGGGCGCCCGATGCGCGGAGCGCCTCGCGGTGCGGACGCGCAGGATAGCCCGACCACGATTCACCAGCCGGCACATCCCCGAACACCCCGGCCTGGCCGGCAATTCGCGCTCCTTTCCCGATCGTGATGTGGCCGGCAAGGCCAGCCTGTCCGGCGATGATGCAGTCGTCGCCGATCACCGCCGACCCGGAAATGCCGACCTGCGCCATCACGAGGCAGCGTTCGCCAATGCGGACGTTGTGCGCAATGTGGACGAGGTTGTCGATCTTGGAGCCCTGCCCGATCACGGTGTCGTCGATGCTTCCCCGGTCGATCGTCGTGTTCGCGCCGATTTCCACGTCGTCGCCGATGATGCAGCCTCCCACATGAGGAACCTTGTGGTGGCCTCCACTCCGGTGGACGTAGCCAAACCCATCAGAGCCGATTCGCGCGCCCGAATGCACGGTCACCCGCGAGCCCAGCACCGCGCCTGGATAGAGGGTTACCCCAGGCCTGAGCCGCGAGCCCTCGCCGATCGTCGCGCCAGCTCCCACGACGCACTGGGCGCCGACGATCGCTCCATTTCCCACCCGCACTTCCGCCTCGAGAACCGCGTACTCGCCAATCGACACGCGCTCTCCCAGGATCACGTTCCTTCCGATTCGCGCCGAAGCAGCCACTCCCGGGGGCCGGACTTCCTCGGGATACAGCTTCGGGAGGACGGAGAGCAGCTTCTCGAGAGGCCTGGCGACCAGGATTCGCGCACGCGGATTCCCCGGGGCGGCGCGAAAGGCGGGATCAATGAGCACGATACCCGCCCTCGAGGTCGCGAGCATCGGCGCGTACCTGGCGTTGGCGAGAATGCTCAAATGACGCGATTCCGCCCGGTCCAGCGATGCCACTCCGGTTACAACAGCAGTCCCGTCTCCCTCCAGCTCACCCGATACGAGCCCCGCGATGGCGGCAGCGGTGATGGTGCCGACACCATCACCGCTGCTGGCCTGCCCTGGAGGAAGGGGCGCGGTCACCGCCTCGGCCGCGTGACTCCTGCAGGCTGTGGAACGGCGCCGACCGGTGATGCGGGTGGTGGTGCCTGCGACTTCAGACGGGCGAGCACGCGCTCCGTCAGATCCAGCCTCTTGTCGGCTGCCACTACCACGCTGGCCTGAGCTCCGACATCGAGGATCATCGAATAGCCATCCTCGGTGCGGATAGCTTCGATCACTCCCTGCACGCGCTCCATTATCGGCTTGACGAGCTGGGCCTGTCGCACCTGCATCGTGGAATCGAGTCCCCGTGCGCGACCCTGGTATTCGGCCTCACGGTCGCGGATCGCCTTTGCGCGCGTGTTCCGCACCGTCGTATCGAGCCTGGCTGCGTCGCGGTCGAAAGACGCCATCATCGCGGTCAGCGAGTCGTTCATCCGCTGCAGCTGCTGACGATAAACCACCACCTCGCGGTCGAACTGCGCTTCGGCTTCAGCGCGGCCGGGAGCCTGCTGCAGCAGCATCGCTGAATTTATGTACGCTATCTTCGTCGGCCCCGCCGGTGCCGCCGCGGTCTGCGCGAAAGCGCTTCCCGCGAGGACGAGTGAAAGGGCGATTGAGAGCGAGCTCGCACGGTAAAGCACGCGCATTATTACTCCAGTTGTTAGAAGAACTGTCCAAGTTTGAAGTGGAGCTTCCAGCCGGGCGTCGGGCGCCCCGCTGCATCCACCTTGTCGAATCCATACCCGATGTCCACGCCTAAAGGTCCGAGCGGGCTCAAGGTGCTGGCCCCGAACCCGACGCTCCGGAACAGCCGTGTCGGATCGAACTCACGCGGCTTGTTCCATACATTGCCGCCTTCGAAGAAAGTGTTCAAGTAGAGCGACTGATTTACGCGAAGACCCAGCTCGGCGGTCCCGACGAAAAATGCGTTACCGAAAGAGTTGGGCAGCGCCTGCGACTCGTCGCCGGCGGGGTTGTATCCGTCCGGCGTGATGGAGAACTCGTTGTAGCCGCGGAGGGCTTCGCCGTACTGCGTGCCGCCCAGTGCGAACGACTGTGAGTAGAAGAATGGACCGGTGCTGCCGAATACCGCGCCGGCCCTCGTGCTCAGGCCCGCCACGAACACCATCGGCTCGGATCCGAGGATCGAGCCACCGATCCTGCCAATGGGCGAATAGGACCGGAGCTCGGTGGTATAGCGCTGGAACGACGCGCTTCCGCCCAGGGGCCCGCCGTTGAACTGGGCGTTGAAGGACTGGAGCCCGCCGTCGGCCGGGAATGGAAGGCCGGTGCGAGTGTCGTGTTGCGCGGTAAATCCAAGCGTCGACCGGAAACAGTTATTGCAATTGGTGGACAAGGTGCCTGCAATTCCCTCGTTGCCGTACTTCACCCGCTCACCGCCGTAGGAAACGAAGAGCCGCGTGTACAGGGAGTTCGGCACCGGGAAGCCAGCCTGGATCTGTCCACCGGTGCGCGTTGCCGTTCCAAGATTTGCGACCCGGAAACGGGACCGGGTGTGGTACGCGGTAAAACTCCCGGAGATGCGCGAGCCGCGCACGTTGGGGTCGCTGTACGTGCCGTTGAAATCGTTGATGTAGCTGCCGAACTGCCACTGGATCTGCGCTCTCTTGCAGCGCCCGAGGAGATTGGGCTGGTCGAGGCCGATGAAGCCGCCCAGTCCCGTTCCCTGCCCCATCGACGCGCCGAAGTTCACGTTGCCGGTGCGCTTTTCCTTGACCGTGAACACAATGTCGACGTCGCCCTGGTCTCCGCTCGGACGCGTATCGGGCGCGGCGAGGGGCGTCTCGAAGAAGTTGAGGTTGCCGATGTTCTGGTAGCTCCGGATCAGGTAGTTCCGGTTGAATACCTGTCCCGGCGCGAGCACGATCTGCTCCCGGATGCACGACTCATGGGTGTAGTCGTTGCCGGCGATCTCGATGCGATTGACGATCGCCGGAGATCTCTCCTCGATCTCCCAGCGGAGATTCACGGTGCGAACGGAATCAGTGCTCGGAATGCGCTCGGCGACGGGCCGGATCTGCGCGTAGATGTAGCCCTCGTCGTTGTACGCCTCCGACAGCTTCTGCTGGGCTTCGTCCCACCGCGCGGCGTCGAAGGTGTTGGGCGGATTGACGTAGCTCCGGCGCAAAAATCCGGTCGCGCGCTGGGTCAGCGTCGCCTGCTGGTTCTTGCCGAAGGGATAGAACAGAGCGACCTGGTCGGTCGAGAAGCGGCGATTGCCGATGACCTCGAAGCTACCGACCGTGTACCTGGGACCTTCCTCGACGGTGATGTCGATGAGGCCTTTCCCCCGCTCGCGATCCACTACCAGCGTGTCCTTCAGGATCCTGAAATCGATGAAGCCGCGGCTCCCGTAAAGCTGGGGAATGCGCTCGGCGAGGTCCGTTGCGTAGACGGCGTCGTCGAACTCTCCGTCGCGGGTCCACAGAAATCCTTCCGGCTTGGTCTCCATCGCTCCGACGACGTCAGAGTCGGACACCCGGGTGTTGCCATTGACGCGGATTCCGGAGATCGCGAGCCTTCTACCTTCGTCGATCCGGAAGTTGATCGTGAGCCTGCCGTTGACGAGGCTCGACTCCGGCTGCACCCTCGCGAGGTAATAGCCCTTGCTCTCGTAGAGCGAGTCCGTGCGCTCGATCGCGCTGGCAATTTTTGCCGGATCGAGAGGGGCTCCCGTCGGAAAGCTGAGGCGCTCACGCACATCCTTGGGCGAGACCTTGTCGGCACCGATGACCTGATATGACGCGAGCACCGGGCGCTCCTTCACTTCGATCACGAGATTTGCCCGCCCCGTTCCGATAAGGCGGCACGAGATCTGGACATCGTCGAACTGACCGGTGCCGTAAATGGAGCGGACGGCGCGCTGGATGTCGGTAACGCTGAGGGTTCCGCCAGTTGTAAGGCCGGCCGACGAGCGGATCGCCGTGGAATCGACGCGGGAGTTGCCGGTAACCACAATCGCATCCGGCGTCGCGCAGACGCCGGGAGCAGGTTCCTGCGCCCCGAGCTGGGCGCCCATGATCGCAAGCAGAATGAACGGAGTTGCTAGTCTACGCATCGCACAAATATACACCAATAGGTTTTTCAGAGGTCCCCCCTCAGAGCGTCGCTATTAGACAAAAAAAGGCCGCCCGAGAGTTGCTTCTCTCGGGCGGCCTCAGCTGTCGGTAGCGCGGTCTCTAGGCCTTCGCGGTACTGCTCAGCACGCGGAACTCGAGCCTCGTGCCATCGGCCGCGACATCGACCTCGATCTCGTCGCCCTTCGAGTACTCGGCGAGAAGAATCTTTTCGGAGAGCGGGTCCTCGATGTACTTCTGGATCGCGCGCTTGAGCGGACGGGCTCCGAATTTCTCGTCGTAGCCGTGCTTGACCAGGAAGGCCGAGCCGGCGTCAGTGAGCTTGAGAGTCAGCTCTTCGTCGCCCAGGCGCTTCTGCACGTCCTTGAGCAGGATGCCCACGATCTCCGCGATGTGCAGCTCGGAAAGCGGGTGGAAGACGATGACGTCGTCGAGCCGGTTAAGGAACTCCGGATTGAAGACGTGCTGCATCTCTTCCTTCACCTTCTCCGCCATTCTCTCGAAGCTCGACTTCGTGTCGGGAGCATGGAAGCCGAGGCCGCGGCCCTTGGTGATATCGCGGGCTCCGACGTTCGAGGTCATGATCACGACGGTGTTCTTGAAGTCGATCACGCGACCGTAGTTGTCGGTCAGGTGACCCTCGTCGAGAACCTGGAGCAGGATGTTGAACACATCCGGATGCGCCTTCTCGATCTCGTCGAGCAGCACCACGCTGTATGGCTTCCGACGCACTGCCTTGGTGAGCGTTCCCGAGTCCTCGTATCCCACGTAGCCCGGAGGGGCACCGATCAGGCGAGATACGGAGAACTTCTCCATGTACTCGCTCATGTCGACGCGAATGAGGGCAGCCGGATCGGCGAAAAGGAACTTCGCCAGCGAGCGCGCGACCTCGGTCTTTCCAACGCCGGTAGGGCCGGAGAAGATGAACGAGCCGATCGGCCGGTTTGGATCCTTGAGACCCGCGCGGCTGCGGCGGATCGAGCGGGCAAGCGCCTTGATCGCCTCTTCCTGCGCGACGACCGAGGTGTGCAGCTCCTCTTCCATGCGCAGCAGTCTTGCGGTCTCCGCTTCCTGCAGGCGCATCACCGGAATTCCGGTCCAGCGGCTGACGATGAAGGAGACCTCCTCCTCGCCCAGCACCGGCCGGTGCGACTGGCGGTGCTTCTCCCACTCTTCCTGCTTGCGCCGGATATCACCCTGCAGCTCGCGCTCACGGTCGCGCAGCGACGCCGCGCGCTCGAAGTTCTGGTCACGAACGGCCGCTTCCTTGTCGACGTTGACCGCATCCAGCTGCGCCTTGAGCTCGGCAACCGCCGGCGGTGGAGCCTGCGTCGCAAGACGGGCGCGCGCGCCGGCTTCGTCGATCACATCGATCGCCTTGTCGGGAAGGAATCTGTCGGTGATGTAGCGCTCCGACAGCTTGGCGGCGGATTCCAGGGTGCTGTCGGGAATCGTGACCTTGTGGTGCTCCTCGTACTTCTTCCGAAGTCCTTTCAGGATCTCCACCGTCTCGACGACCGAG
The DNA here is from genome assembly GCA_041747535.1 of Gemmatimonadaceae bacterium. GTDB lineage: Bacteria > Gemmatimonadota > Gemmatimonadetes > Gemmatimonadales > Gemmatimonadaceae > UBA4720. Next base: position 3,074 of record JBGTEZ010000386.1, on the reverse strand, counting down.
GGCGGCTCGACGATGACCGTCTGGAACCTGCGCTCGAGAGCGCCATCCTTCTCGATGTATTTCCTGTACTCATTCAGAGTCGAGGCGCCGACGCACTGCAGCTCGCCGCGCGCGAGCGCCGGCTTGAGCATGTTGCTCGCGTCGATCGCGCCTTCGGCCGCCCCTGCGCCGACGAGCGTGTGCAGCTCGTCGATGAAGAGGATGATGTTCTTGTTCTGCGCGATCTCGTTCATGACCGCCTTGAGGCGCTCCTCGAACTGGCCGCGATACTTGGTGCCGGCGATGACGGCGGCCATGTCGAGAGACAGGACGCGATTCTCGCGCAGCGAATCCGGGCACTCTCCGTTGGCGATCAGCTGGGCGAGGCCTTCGACGATTGCCGTCTTGCCCACCCCTGGCTCACCGATGAGAACCGGGTTGTTCTTCTTGCGGCGCGTGAGGATCTCCATCACCCGCTCGATTTCCTTGGCACGGCCGATGGTCGGGTCGAGCTGGTTCTCGGCGGCGAGCTGGGTCAGGTCGCGGCAGAAGTGATCGAGAGCGGGAGTCTTCGACTTCTTTTCTCCCTTGCCCGTCTGCGTCTGCGGCGCTCCAGTGGTGCCCTGCTGACCCGCCGGCGTTCCGCCCTGCGGCATCTCGGTTCCGAGCAGGCGCAGCGTTTCGGCCTTCGCCGCATCGAGATTCACGCCGGCATCGGTCAGAACCTGGGCGGCGATTCCCTTCTCTTCGCGCAAGAGGCCGAGCAGCAGGTGCTCGGTGCCGACATAGCCATGGCTCAGGTCACGGGCTTCGCCCATGGCGAGCTCGAGGACTTTCTTGGCGCGGGACGTATAGGGGAGATCCGGGCCGGTGGCAGCCGCGGCCTTTCCCTTCTTTACCGTCTCCTCGATCTTCTGCTGAATCTCGTCGAGGTCGACGCTCAGGTTCTGCAGCACCGCGGCAGCGACTCCCTCGCCTTCGCGTATCAGGCCGAGGAGGATGTGTTCCGTGCCGACGTACTCGTGGTGGAGGCGCGCGGCCTCCTCACGTGCCATGGCCAGAACCTTTCGAACTCGCTCCGTGAAGTTGTAACCGTTCATTCTGCTATCCTCAGTGCGGTTTGCGTGTGCGCACAGTGTCAACCGTCAGGTGACCGTGACGCGCGTCTTTGTCCGCTGACCCTATACTGCCTCGACGGCTAACGTTTCCCGCACGTAACGAGCGCGTGCGATATTCGCTTCGCCTTCAGTCAGCGCTCTCCCCTCGGTATGTCCGAGGTGCGCCAACTGACTGAAAATCAGGAGCTTGTTGAGGGTATATACACTGAGACCGCTTATCAGTTTCAAACCGACAGCCAGTCGCACGCCGCTCAGGTAGTTCATCGCTTCATCGAAGCTCAAGCTGCGTGCATAGCGAAGCGTACCGAATGCCCGCCACAACTTGTCTTCCATAATATAACCCGCATCGCGCAGCAGTACCCGCCGCGCTTCTTCTTCGCGCTCTATTACATGTCTTACGACGCGCACGAGGTAATCGAGTAACTCGCCTTCTGACCGGCCGAGGGTCGTCTGGTTGGAAATCTGGAAGAAATTGCCCACCACTTCGCTTCCTTCACCGTACATACCTCGGTAGGTGAGGCCCACCTGTTGGAGCCCCGCCAGGACCTTTCCGATCTCCTTCGTCAGCACGAGGCCAGGCAGGTGGATCAGCACCGACGCGCGCAGGCCGGTGCCAACGTTGGTCGGGCACGCGGTCAGGTAGCCGAATTCCTGGTGAAACGCGTAGGGCACACGGTTCCCCAGCTCGGCGTCGAGCCGCTCGACAACCCCGAAGGCGTCCGCCACGTGGAACCCGGAGTGGAGCGCCTGCAGGCGGAGGTGATCTTCCTCGTTCACCATTATTCCCACGCCGCGGGACAGATACACGGCCGCTCCCGTCCGAACCGGCTGGTCGTTGAGGCCAGCCAGCTCCTTGCTCACCAGGTGGCGCTCGTGGAGAAGCAGCCGGTCATCAGGGGACAGCTCGTCGACCCGAATCAGAACGCCGTCGTCGATCGAGCTGAGGCTCGCAAATGCTTCCCGGACCTGGGTGAGTATCCGTAGCCGCTCGCCATCGCGCGCGCGCGGGGTGAACGCATAGCCTTCGAGATTCCGCGCGAGGCGGATCCGGGTGGAGATGACGATGTCCGCGTGCTCGCCGGATGCATCGAGCCACCCCGCGCCGCCGTCGGGCAGAAGAGACAGGTCGAGCATCACTCTATCCCGCGCAGCTTGTCGCGAATGTCCGCCGCCAGCTCGAACTGCTCCGCTTCGACTGCGCGCTTTAGGCGGTCGCGAAGCTCCGTCGCGCTCGACACATGCGGCAGCGCCGATGGGAGCGGCGCGATGTAGCGGCGCCCGATGTGCTTCGAGTTGCCATGAACCCGGCGCAGGAGATCGCGAAGGCTCGACTCGAACGTATCGTAGCAGTGCGCGCAGCCGAGCCTTCCCGTCGCGCGGAAGTCAGCAAGAGTTCCGGCGCAGAACGGACAGTTCACGGCTTCGCCCTTGGCGCCAGGCATCTGCTCGTGAATCGTCTGCAGGAAGTTGTTGATCTGTGGCTTGGCGGCGTTGATCGTCGTCTCGACGCCACGCTCGGCCGCGCATTTCTCGCAGAGATGCAGCTGCTTGACCCCGCTCCCCTGGATCTCAGTGAGCTGGATCACCGCCTCTCCCTCCTTGCACAGATCGCACACCATTTATACGGCTACCTCGGCCAGATCGCGCGCCACTTAGACCACTACCTCGTCGACGACAGTCGGCGACAACCGGCCACCCTCGAGCAGAAGCACCCGGCTGGCACGCGCGGCGAGACTCCGGTTGTGAGTTACGACGACCATCCCGATCTCCAGGTCATTCACGACGGAAGACAGCAGGTCGTGAAGTATCTCGCCGTTGGGCCGGTCGAGATTTCCCGACGGCTCGTCCGCGAGAAGGATCCGCGGATCCATCGCCAGCGCCCGCGCAACGGCGGTTCGCTGCTGCTCGCCGCCCGACAGCTCCGCCGGACGGTGAGTCATGCGCGCGCTAAGACCGACGCGAGCGAGCAGCTCGGCC
>JBGTEZ010000385.1:0-1822 GCA_041747535.1 Gemmatimonadaceae bacterium | reverse complement strand
CAGTGCCGCGCCCGGCGGCGCCGGCGAGGAGAGCTCGATCTCTACATTTCCCGGCTCGTAACGCTTCACGTTCGCTGTTATGGATAGGGGCTCGGGAAGGTTGCGAACCGCTCCGGCGACGGTAACGTCCGCCGAGTTGTCAAAGAGGGCCGCGCGCCTGGGATCGAAGCGTGGATCCAGAAGCGTCGCCAGCACCTGTTCGTCGTTCGCCTTGACCGACACGGGCGCCACCCAGGCATAGGGATTGTCCGTGTCGAAGCGGAAGAGGTATGCCTCCTCCCCGGCGGGGTTGCGAACCGGACCCTTCACCAGCGTCACTCCCGGTATGAACGGCAGCTCCGGGATATTGGTCAGTATGAACTTCGTATTCGTCAACCGCAGCACGTTTGGCGAAAGCAGGCGCTGGTCTTCATCGTTCAATCCGACGAGCTCGTTGTAGCGCCCGAGCTGGTTACCATGATAACCCAGCACTCCTCTCACCCGGTGCGACATCAGCGCGTCGCCGGTCAGGATCGCGTCGGGTTGCATCGTTCGCTTGACCGGCAGAGCCAACACGCGTGCCGGCTGCGGCTCGGCCCGCACGGCTTCGATGATCGCATCCGACGCGTAGATCTCTTTCGCGGGTGGCGAGAACATCCAGTACAGCCGCTCGATGCTCCACAGATCGACGGCCATGAGAGCCACGAGAGCCCAGACGGAATACCGCGGCGGAATCCTTTGACGCAGCACCGCGAACCCCAGGGCTACCGTGAGCATCACGAACCCGAGCGAGCGCCACGAGCCGGCGATCAATGCTCCCTTGTTCGCCTCCAGTCGGTCGAGCTGCCTCTGATCAGCGAATGACGAAGCAAAGCTTGAGAGACCGCCGGTGGTGGCTAGGATCGCGATCAACACCGCGAACACAGTCCATCCAATCAGATACCGGCGTGAGACGCGTGCCTGGATGAATCTCTCCGTTCCCGCCGCCGCCAGCACGGCGATGGCGAGCGCTCCCACAAAGAAAATCGTGGCCGGAGCGCGGAAGTACTTGGTGCCCGGGATAATTGCGTAGGGAATCTTATAGAACGGCGTCGCGCTTCCCAGCGACCAGAGAATCGCGATGAAGAGCGCCGCGGTCCAGAAGATGATGTGCTTCCGTTGCGGGTCACCGCGTAGCCCCAGGAACGCTGCTCCGGCGATGACCAATACGACTGCGCCGACGTAATCGCTGTGCAGATGGATGAGATTGCGACCCCAATAGGCGTCGAGCATTCCGGAAAACTGCGGCAGGTAGGTATTTAGCAGCTCGCCTGGGGGCCACGAGTACGAAGTCGCGTGTCCATAATCGGCGAGTCCGCCTGCCCTCGGCGACCATGGGACGTATTCGCGGACAGGCAGGTACTGGACTGCTCCGATCGCGAGCCCGACCACCACTGCCGCGAGTGCCGCGGCGAGACGCTTCACCGCCAACTTCCGTGGGAGCCGATCGTCATCCAGCTGTGCAAATGCCAGAAACAGTGCGTATGCTCCGCATGCGAGGAGCATATACTGCAGCAGCTGGGGATGCGGACTGAGCGCCGCCAGCCCGACGATCAGCGCGATCGCGCCCCAGCTCGAGGAGCGTCCGCCCCTGATTCCCCGATAGAGCATCCACAGCGCGAGCGGAAACAGCGCGCTGACAAACAGCTTTCCATCGTGGCCAGGCGACACGTACGAGGCGATCTGCCCGCCCATCATGTACGCGAGTCCGCCGGCGAGAGCTCCGGGAAAGCTGTACCCGGTAGCTCTCAGGAAACCGAAAGTGAAGATGCCGGCGAGGAACAGGTGGATGATGAAGCCCCAC
>JBGTEZ010000384.1:0-1825 GCA_041747535.1 Gemmatimonadaceae bacterium | reverse complement strand
CAGTGCCGCGCCCGGCGGCGCCGGCGAGGAGAGCTCGATCTCTACATTTCCCGGCTCGTAACGCTTCACGTTCGCTGTTATGGATAGGGGCTCGGGAAGGTTGCGAACCGCTCCGGCGACGGTAACGTCCGCCGAGTTGTCGAAGAGGGCCGCGCGCCTGGGATCGAAGCGTGGATCCAGAAGCGTCGCCAGCACCTGTTCGTCGTTCGCCTTGACCGACACGGGCGCCACCCAGGCGTAGGGATTGTCCGTGTCGAAGCGGAAAAGGTATGCCTCCTCCCCTCGGGGATTGCGAACCGGACCCTTCACCAGCGTCACTCCGGGTATGAACGGCAGCTCCGGAATATTGGTCAGTATGAATTTCGTATTCGTCAACCGCAGCACGTTTGGCGAAAGCAGGCGCTGGTCTTCATCGTTCAATCCGACGAGCTCGTTGTAGCGCCCGAGCTGGTTACCATGGTAACCCAGCACTCCTCTCACCCGGTGCGACATCAGCGCGTCGCCGGTCAGGATCGCGTCGGGTTGCATCGTTCGCTTGACCGGCAGAGCCAACACGCGTGCCGGCTGCGGCTCGGCTCGCACGGTTTCGATGATCGCATCCGACGCGTAGATCACTTTCGCGGGTGGCGAGAACATCCAGTACAACCGCTCGATGCTCCACAGATCGACGGCCATGAGCGCGACGAGGGCCCAGAATGAATGTCGCGGATTCATCCTTTGACGCAACACCGCGAACCCAAGGGCTACCGTCAGCATCACGAACCCGAGCGAGCGCCACGAGCCGGCGATCAGCGCTCCCTTGTTCGCCTCGAGCCGGTCGAGCTGTCTCTGGTCAGCGAATGACGAGGCAAAGCTGGACAGACCACCGCTCATGGCCAGGAACGCGATCACCGCCGCGAACGCGGCCCATCCAAGGAGATATCGGCGTGAGACACGCCCCTGGATGAAGCGCTCCGTACCTGATGCAGCGAGTACTCCAATCGCCAGGGCTCCGATGAAGAAGATCGTTGCCGGAGCACGGAAATACTTGGTGCCGGGAATAATTGCGTACGGTATGCGATAGAATGGCGTCGCACTTCCAAGTGACCACAGCGTGGCAATTGCGAGGGCAGCCGTCCAGAAAATGATGTGCTTGCGTCGAGGATCGGCGCCGAGGCCGAGGAACGCCGCCCCGGCAACGACCAGCACGACGGCACCGAAGTAATCGCTGTGGAGATGAATGCCGTTCCGCCCCCAGTACGCGTCGAGCATTCCCGAGAACTGGGGCAGATAGGCATTGAGCAGCTCGCCCGGCGGCCACGCGTACGACGTCGCGACCGCGTAATCGGCGAGTCCGCCTGCCCTCGGTGACCAGGCTACGTACTCGCGAACGGGAAGGTACTGGACGGCGCCGATGGCAAGTCCGATCACGACTGCCGCGAGAGCCGCGGCGAGCCGCTTGACTGCAACATCGCGCGCGAGGCGCGTGTCATCATCGAGCTTGCTGAAGGCGAGGAACAGGGCGTATGCTCCGCATGCGAGCAGCATGTATTGCAGGAGCTGAGGGTGCGGACTGAGCACCGCGAGGCCGACGATGATGGCCAGCGCTCCCCAGCTCGAGGACCTTCCCAGACGAAAGCCGCGGTACAGCATCCACAACGCGAGCGGAAACAGCGCGCTGACAAACAACTTCCCATCGTGGCCGGGCGACACGTACGAGGCGATCTGCCCGCCCATCATGTACGCGAGTCCGCCGGCGAGAGCTCCGGGAAAGCTGTACCCGGTAGCTCTCAGGAAACCGAAAGTGAAGATGCCGGCGAGGAACAGGTGGATGATGAAGCCCCAC
>JBGTEZ010000383.1:0-2822 GCA_041747535.1 Gemmatimonadaceae bacterium | reverse complement strand
AACCGCGACCGGAGCCGCTGCTCATGGCAATGAACATCCAGTCTGTTATATACGGATATGGTTGTAGAGGCAAGAAGGGAGTCTCGGCGGCCGTGGATCGACTGTCAAGGCGCCGGTGCGCATTCTCTCTTGTCAGCAACCATATTCTGTATTAGGAATATGAAGCATGCGGTTTCTCCATCATGAGGGCCACTCGATGAGCTCGACAATCGCACCAGTCGCATCGCTCCCAGCCACACGCGTCGCTTCCGGCCTCCCACCGTGGGCGGGGCTGGGCATCCTGTTCGGGCTGCTGAGCGCCGCTTCGATCGCTCTCTGGGGACCAATCGGCGTATCGGGCACCTACCCTCGCGTGATCGGTGCCGCCGCGCAAGTCGTGGATCCGGGGTTCGCCGCGACGAACCCGTACCTGGTGAAGATGGGCGCGCTGATAAAGCCGGAGACAATGCTGGTGATCGGACTTCTGATCGGCGGCTTCCTTGCCTTCCGCTTCGGAGCGCGCCGCCCGGTGCCGTCCTTCGCGATCCTCCACGCGATGGAGACGACGCCGGCGCGCCGTTACGCGAATGCCTTCATCGGCGGAGCGCTGCTGCTGTTTGGGGCGCGGCTCGCGGGCGGATGCACCAGCGGGCACATCATCTCCGGCATTACCCAGCTATCGCTGAGCGGGATGGTGTTCGGCGCCGGGGTGTTCGTCGCGGGAATCGCCACCGCCAAGCTTCTCAAGAGGGGATACTGACATGAAACTTCTATTCGCGCTTCTCGTCGGAGTCGGAATGGGATGGCTGCTGCAGAGAGTCGGCGCATCCAATCCGCGTCTGATCATTTCCAATCTCCGTCTCGAGAACCTGGTCATCATCAAGTTCATGGCGCTGACCATAGCCATCGGCAGCGTTGTCGCGTACTCGATGAGCTTCTTCATGCCGATGAACTTCGACATCAAGCCGCTGTTCATCGGCGGCGTGCTGTTGGGCGGCCTGATCTTCGGCGTCGGGTTCGCGCTCGGCGGCTATTGTCCCGGCACCTGCGTGGTCGGCGCCGCCGAAGGAAGGAAGGACGCTCTGTTCGCCATCGCCGGAGGAATCACCGGCGCCCTTGCCTTCACGCTCGCCTACGCCGCGCTCGAGCCTAGCCTGGTACAGCGGTGGAATTTCGGGAAGGTGACACTGGCGAGCGCGGTGAACGCGCCGGCTCCACTCGTCGCGATGATCATGGCGGTCGTGATCATCGGTCTCGTTCGCTATCTGCCTACCGTAATCGACACCCGCTCGCGATCGGCTGCTGGACCGGAGGCCTGAGCCCGGTCACCCCCAGCGCAGTGAGATGAGCACCATCAGCACGCCGCCCGGAACCAGCACCGTGTAGAACGTCGGAAAGAAGGGAATTGTGCGCTCGCCTCTGATGCAGGGAGCGACTCAAGCGGTCAGCTTGCATGCGTCAGTCATCTCCTGCCGGACGAGACGGTTGCCCCGCGCGAAAAGAGGAAGTAATCTCTCCGATTCGTTTTCCCGTCGGGTGGAATCGCCGCGCCCGTGGACAAGCAGCTGAATCGGTGTACGGACACAGGAGGTTCGGCGTGCCGGTCGAGACGGTGGTCAGCGTAGTCCTGATTCTCGGCGGGGCTGCGGTCATGGGATTTAGCGTACAGCGCGTGGGCGGGGTCATGGATGTCCTGCCGCTGGTCGGCGAGTCGACCCGGGCAAGGCTGCGTCGCCTGATACGGATACATGCGATACTCATGGCAGTGTTCGTCGCCGGCTATGTGGCTACGGCAGGGGCGATCGCCCTCGGATGGCAGTTGATTGGCCACATCGTAGTCGGGCTCATCTTTGCAAGCGGCGCATTCTTTGTCTATCTCGGAATCACGATTCAGACGCGGCTCGTTGCGGAGATCGTCTCCACCATAGCGGATCTGGTCCCTATCTGCGCGAGCTGCAAGCGGATTCGCTTGGCTGACCATAGCCCGGACGATATGATCTCCTGGAAACCCCTCGAAGCGTATTTCGGGGACACCCACCAGACAAAGTTCTCTCATGGGATTTGCCCGGATTGCGCAGTAAAGCTGTATCCTGACTAACCCCTGTCCCATTAGACCGCGATCAGACGGCGAGGTAGGCCCGGGTGATGAGATTGTCCATCGGTGATGCCAGCACCGTTCCCCGATGAAGCAGTGCGCGCGTTTCCCGACGACTTCGTCCTCAGCTGACCAACCGGCTCATCGCGGCCGAATCTCCCGCTCCGGCATCAGGGCGAAGGTTGTGATCGGCTCGCCAGGTCGTCCAGCAGCCGCCGGAAATCGGCAAGCGGGAGCGCTCCCTCCACCGGCTGGCCATTGACGAGGAAGCTCGGCGTCACGCGCACGCCGAGCTTGTCGGCGGCGTCGTTGGCGTGGCTGGTGCGCGGATGCTTTTCTCCCCGCCCGTAACATTCCGCGAATCGGGATTGGTCGACGCCGGTCGCGGCGGCGTAACGCGCAAGCACGGCATCCGGAGACCCGCGTTTCCACTCCGACTGGGCCGCGAACAGCCGGTCGTGCATCGGCCAGAACAGGTTCTGCTCGCCGGCGCATTCGGCCGCGCGCGTCGCCTCCGACGCATTCGGGAACATGCCCATCACGAACGGCACGTACTTGAAGTACACCTTGCCCGTCCGGATGAACTCGCGGTCGAGACCGGGGAACGTTTCGCGGGCGAACGTCCCGCAGTACCGGCAGCCGAAGTCGCTGAACTCGACGACAACCAGCGGGGCGGCGGGGTTGCCCTTGTCGTAGCCGATGGCGCCGAGATCGACACCCGCGACCACCACTGGCCGTCCGGGCGGAG
>JBGTEZ010000382.1:0-8218 GCA_041747535.1 Gemmatimonadaceae bacterium | reverse complement strand
AGGGAAGGATCGTTTTCGAGGGTCGTTTGCGCGAAGTCGACTGACAGACTGTCGCTCAACAGGTCCGAGACTGTTTCCTGTTGAGCTCCTGCAGCACTTTATGAGGTCCGGACGGTAAAGCTGAGCAGGGTCAGCGGTTAGGCACCGGTGGAAGGCAACTAGTCAACTTCTCCACATTCCGACCTGGTATATAGTTTACATAATCTATCTTATACGCATATACCTGGTAGCGGAGGGATTTCCCCCAGCCGCCGGTCCTGCTGCCGCTCACGAAGTCCCGGGTTCGTCCTCTGAGTACAGCATCGCCCCCACCACGGAAGCCAGCAGAAGATTCACCAGCCAGATGCCGGTGTACGTCCACCAGAGTCCGGATGACATGACGCCCATTGTTTTGTACCCATAGGTCAGAATCATGCCGAATACGAAGAAAAGGAGTCCGACGTAGACGGCCGTCCGGGGTCCGGGTCCGAACCGCGGGCGGATCGCTGCGTAGGTCCAAACCAGGAGGAAACCGACGATGAAGTCAAAGAACACATAGACGGCGATCTGACCCCCCGTCATCGCGCTCATCTGATCTCCAAGGCCCGGCTTGAAGGCGTTGGCATCTGCCTGCATTCTGGCGGAAAGCAGCACCGCGTTGGTCAGGAAATCGATGATGTTCAGCACGACCCCTGCGGCCAACCCCCCTACCAGCAGCTTCTGTCGGTTCACATTGACGGCCATCGACCCTCCTTTAAAGGTGGTGTAACCCCCCCTAGGTACTCATCGGTCTCGCGCTCAACTCCCCCAGCCTGACCTTGGCCTCTGCCGCCCCGGCCCCGGTCTCATCCGCCGCGAGCTCGGTCCAGATTGCCTTGGCTTCAGCGGACTTCCCCCCGGCCATATAGGCTCGTGCCGCCGAGGCACGATACTGAGCCTTCTCGGCCGGGAATTTTGCCGCCGTAGCGGCAGTCTCGTACTCCTCGGCAGCCGGTCCAAATTCGCCCAGCTCCTCGTGTCCATTTGCCATTAGTACGTGGATCGAGGCGACGAAATCGTTGGGAGCGCCGGTGAGAGCCCTTTTCAGCTCGGAGATCCCTTCCTTGTGCTTTTTCTGCTCGTAGAGGTTCTGGGCGAGAAACATGGCGGCCTGGGTGCCACCCCTGGTTCCCTCGTACCGTGTCGCCACCTTTTTGAGGTCGGCTACGGCCAGCGGCAGGTTGCCCGCCGCTGCCGCCTGCCGGGCCTGGAAATAGGCCGTCTCGGCGTGCTGTTGCTTTAGCGCGCGGGAGCGCTGGTAGAACCACACTCCCCCAATCGCGACGGCCAGGGCGAGCAGCGCCCACGAGACCTGTCTCTTGTGGACGAGAAACCAATCGGTGAGCGAATCCTCGGAGCCGTAGCGGCTTCCGGATTTAACTGTCGGAGAAGTCATTTTATTTGTGAAGGGTCTGCGGCAAATTGTGTCGAGCGCCCCCGGGGTGACTCGAACACCCGGCCAACGGTTTAGGAAACCGCTGCTCTATCCAACTGAGCTACGGGGGCAAACGTTGTCCTGCAACAACTTAGCTAATTCGTCTGTCCTACTTCTTCCTGTTTGGTTGCCGTAACGTTGCCGTTAAACCGCTGAGCAACCGCCCGAGCGAGATCCGAAGCGTCGATGATATTGTATCGGTCGAACATATCGCGGGTCTTCCACCCACACAACCGCATGATCTCCCCTTCACTCACGGCGGCGCGCCGGAAGTCTCGGGCCGCGGTCCGTCTGAGATCGTGAACCAGTCGGCCAGGAACGCCCGCCGCGATGCACGCGCGGGTCCAGACCTTCCGAAAGTCGCCTATCGTTACCTTCGCGAGTGTAGTGCTTCCTGAGTGCTTCCTTAACAGCTCGAGCGCTTCCCTCTTGCTCGTCGTGCCGCTCGATTCCCGACGCCGATCGCCACGCACACCGTAATCGAGCCACCACACATCACTCACCGATCCGCCAAGCGACCATCAGCAGCCTCGAGAACGGTAACGACCGGCTTCTCTGCTTTCAGAGTCGAAACGCTAGGGATGCAGAAAAGCGGAGGCAGCTTGACGCTCCCCGCTGTTCGCTAGAGGCTCAGGATCGCGCGCAAGCGGTCTCGCGCAACAACAGAGATTCGTTAAGGGGGCGGAGGCCCAAGCCGACGGGGAGGACTCCACACGAAAAACAAGCCAACCATGATTGCGACAGCAGTCATCCCTGGCACCATGCGTACTAGTGGGCCGTCGTAAATCATCCACAAAACAATGAAGTACAAGACGCTCGCAAGAAGAAAACCGAGCGTAAACCGCTTCACTTGGCCTTGAGTAATGCTTGGCACGGTTCCTCCGGTTAATACGTTCTTCGCGTGGTGGTTTGGCGGTCGCTCGCCCCGCCAGTCAATCTACAATGTACGTAAAGCCCCATGTAGGTAAGCCCCGTTGTGCCGGATGAACTTGCGGCACCTCCGAGGCCCCCAAGAAGCGTACCGACGGCCGGCACCAGAGAACCTCCGAACATTCCGACGATTCCGCCCGCTATATCGGAATAGATTGTTTCCCTCCGTCCTCTATAGCAAACTGTCCCTGTCTGCATCGAACTCGCGAACATTACTCGTAATGGTTCAGGAGACTCGAGGTCTGTGGTCGGCCTTACATAGGCGACGACTCCAATACCCATGCAGTATTTCAGTCCATCAGCACCAATACTGTATCCTCCCAGGCACGAGCCATAGGACGTTTGGATTTGATCGGTTCGCGGGACTATGTTGGCCTCCCAGTCCTCATATGAAGACTGAGCTACACTCGCCGCAGTGTAAACAAGTTCGGCTTCCGTCGGTGAGAGGAAGTCGGCCCTATCCAAAATGGCGTTTAGAGAGATAGCAAGGTCTCCGGACGTGGGCGCTATCCATCCGGCGTATTTGATCTCGTCCAAGCGTGCATTCAATTCAGCCGACCCGCTCTGATTTGCGATGAGTCTGCTCGCGAACCCGAACGTTGGGCTTTCTGACTGCGCAACATTCGGTGCACAGCCCGTTCCCTGCAAACCAAGCGAGACAATGCGACGCCGCTGAGCATCCGAGCCTGGGTTTTTCCCGTGCGGAACTCTCGCAGCATCGGACATGAAGTCAACGATCATCGAGCACACGTTGCGGGAGCCTCCTCCTAGTGCGAGCTGCGTAAAAAACGCCTCAAGAGCGTCGTTGTGTGCCTTTCCAACCCAATCGGCGTAGTTCCTCTTGTGAAATCTCTCTTTTGCTGCCCGTCGCTTTGCTTCCCCGTCTTCCGCGTCCTCAGGTTGGTCGGGCTGAACCGAAAGGGCACTTGCCGTAACCCCCAGCGAGGGATCCACCGGAGGTGAGGTCGGCCGCTCGCCACCGTCATTACATGAGGCGATGGTTATTACAGCTGCTCCTACTCCAAGGGTTAGCAACTTCTTCATCGTCCGCTCCGGTCTGGGGAAACCGACGTTGGTCCAAACGAACCGCGCCGAATAGAAAAAACAATTCCACCCGAAAGCGTACGACATCGCAGTCAGCGGAACGTCAGAATCAGATCTTCGACCGATTGAAGTCCGACTACTGTAGGGGACGGGTTCAACTGCACCTAGGTCGCTTGCTTCTCAGCTACGTCGGTTTTCGTATCGCCGTCTCAGCGGGCGAGAATTGACGCGACTAAAAGCCAGCCCCCCACGCGGCGTTATCTTCTGATGATGCCCACAGACGCCGAGCGCTGGCGGTTTCTCGCTGACCACAAACTCACGCTGCTCTTGCACCGGCACAACGTCCGTTGACGAAATACGGCATACATTTCGCGGCCCTACTCCGAATCACATCTCTGCTGAGGACTATGTTGGCCAGCGATGCGCAGTAGCGGTGGCTCTATCGCGCAATTCCAGAAGGGTGAGGAATAGACGTATGGACCGGCTCTTTCGAGGATCACCATCCCACTTTCTTGCGGGATTCCTGGTCGCGAGCGTCGTTACCGTCGCCGTTTACTCGGTGATATCCGGCGTGCCGACTGATTTTTCGTTTCTCGTTCCGATGATGGGCGTCGGTCTGTTCGGCGGATTCTTGTGGATGCGAAGACCACCCGCATTTCTTTCCAAACGGCGTGAGCCGTAACTCGCCGCTCCACGCCTGACACAGCAACAAGGGAGTGGCCTACTGAGATGCCACGGAGCCAATCACAAGGTTTCTAACGCACGATTCCGAATGGCTTTGAGAGTTTCTGTTCCTCGAGAGCTGGAAGCTTGACAACTCCTTCAACCACCGCCCCGGGCGGGCCCTTCTCGACCGCCAGCGCCAGCGTCTTCAAGGCCTCAGCATCTCCGCCCGCAGCGAGCTCGACGTTGCCATTGGGCCGGTTGCTCACCCATCCGCCCAGACCGAGAGCGCGTGCCCGCTCGACGACGAACCAGCGAAACCCAACGCCCTGGACACGACCGCGGATCTCGAGGTGGATGACGCCCATTGACTTCTAGCGCCGCACTCCGAGCAACGCGGCGAGCGTAGCGGCAATCGTCGCTGGATCGGGCGCCGCCGCGGGAGTCGTTGGAACGACCAGGTCCCCTTCCCTGATGCGGCGCGCGATTCCATCGAGCGCATCCGCGATCGCCTTCGCCGCCGATTCAGCCAGGTCCCTCGGCGGTGGAGGAGGAGCGCCACCCGCAGTCAACCCCCAATCGGTCTGTGCCCACGCGCTGTGCGCTTCGGGATCCGCCGCTTCCCCCAGCGCGGCCGCGGACCGCCAGTCGTAGCGCTGCCAATCCGTCTCCTCCCAGCCGAAGTCTTCGGATTCTGCATCAGCTACCGCTGATCCGAACGGATCCATATCCGGCGCTGGACCCGCCCCTTCCCCGAACATCTCGTCAGCGTCACCAGCATCAGTGAAGTGTTCAACTGGTGGGAGCTCGTACGCGTCGATGGAGGATTCACCCGAAGCGCTCTCGAACGACGATTCCGGTGCCAGGAAATCCGCGATCGAAGCCGGCGATTCAGCAGTCGCCATGAAATCCGAGATGGATCGCATCGACTGCTCGGGAACCGAATCGGAAGCCGGCGGCGGCAATTCAGCGGCGAGAAAATCCGTGATCGACGCTGGCGGAGATTCCGTGGCTGCGCTCTTCGCCCCTTTGTGCACAAAGGGCGGCGCGATCCGGAATTCCACCGGACCGGTTTGCACCCGGGCTTCGTTGGGCGTGCGGTGCGGGACGAATGGACGCTGCGGCTTCTCGGACACTACACACCCTCCCAGCTGTACTTCCCTACGAGCGGCACGAAGCGAACCGGAGCGATCTCGACCTTCTCCAGCGCATCGCCGCGACGGGTGAACATGAACAGCGTCTGCTCCTCCCTGTCGCCGAGTGGAATCAGAATCTTTCCGCCTTCGGTGAGCTGCTCGTGATATGTGGAGGGGACTTCCGGCGCCCCGGCGCCGACAAGAATAGCATCGTACGGGGCATATTGTCGCCAGCCGAGTGTGCCGTCGCCCAGAAGAAACGAGATGTTGCGGGCACCAATCTGCCTGATGACATCTCTCGCCCCATCGAGAAGCGGGGCGATGCGCTCGATCGAGAACACCTGGGCCGCGAGCTGCGACAGGAGCGCGGTCTGATAGCCGGACCCCGTGCCTATCTCCAGAACTTTTTCATTCCCGGTGAGCTTGAGCAGCTCGAGGTAGCGCGCGTGTATCGAGGGCTGCGATATCGTCTGGCCGTTCCCGATCGGAAGCGCGGAGTCCTCGTAAGCCCGGTGCCGGACTCCGGTCGGGACGAAGAGGTGGCGCGGCGTGACGTCGATTGCGTGCAGAACCGACAGATCACGAATGCCCTGCTGCTGAAGAATCTCGACGAGCCGCCGCCGCGGCCCGCGAAACTCGTGCTCTACAGCTCCTGCCACCAAGTCTCCGCTGCTGCGAGCATCGCGTGGTGAGTCAGGTCGAGGTGAAGCGGCGTGACCGAGATGTAGCCTTCCTGCACCGCGCGAAAGTCGGAGGTTTCCTCGCCCGACCACTCGATCGACCCACCGCCGATCCAGTAGATCTGCCGGCCCCACGGGTCCAGCATCGGCTTGAGCGAGTCGGAGTACACCCGCCGTCCCAGTCTCGTCAGCCGGACGCCCTTGATGTCACCACCCTCGAGCGGAGGAAGATTGATGTTGAGCAGAGTATGCGCGGGAAACGCCGGCAGCGCCAACACGTGCCGAAGCAGATCGCGAAGCGGCACGATCTGATCGCGCAGCAGTGTCACATCAGCGCGCAGGTCGCCTCCCGCGAAGGAGATCGCGAGCGATGGGATGCCGAGCGAGAGTCCTTCCATCGCCGCGGCGACAGTCCCCGAGTACAGGACATCCTCGCCCATGTTCTGCCCGTGATTGATTCCACTGAGAACGAAATCGGGCCGCTCCGGCATCAGCGCCTCGACTGCCAGCATGACGCAGTCAGTGGGGGTGCCGTCGACCTGGAATTTCCTTTCACCACGCTCGATCGGACGCACCGGGTGGTGCAGCGTCAGCGAATGGCTCGTCGCGCTCTGCTCACGGTCGGGCGCAACGACGGTTATCTCACCCAGCGGCCCCGCGGCTTCGACGAGACACTCGAGGCCGTACGCGAGAATACCGTCGTCGTTCGTGCACAACAGTCTCAACGGTTGAAGATCCCGGCGCGGTGGCGCCACAGGACCTTGATCACGAGCCACGCATCCCTGAACTCCCTGAAGTAGCTGGGAGATCCGTAGATGGTCGAGATCGGAACGTTGGCGGTGGTGAAGCCCATCCGCGCCGCCCGAATTATGAAGTCGGTCTCGTACTCGTAGCGATCCCCCTCCCCCTTCACCTTGCGCAGCACCTCGGCCTTGAACGCGCGGTAGCCCGACTGGCTGTCGCGGACCTTGCCACCGGATACGGCCCGGGTTGCGGCGGAGGATATCATGTTGGCGATGCGGCGGTGCCGCGGAACGTGTTCGCCGGAGAGGTCGCGAGTGCCGATGACGATGTCGGCACGGTCGAGAGCGGCGACCAGTGCCGGCGCGAATGCCGCATCGTGCTGCCCGTCCGAATCAATCGTCAGCACCGCTGCCGCTCCCCTTGCCAGTGCCGCGTCGAAGCCCGCGCGAAGCGCGGCACCCTTGCCGCGATTTTTGTCGAATTCGATCGTTTCATCGCAGACCGTCTTGAGCAGCTGCCGCGACCCGTCGGTCGAGCCATCATCGATGCCGATGACGAATGCCTTCGGAAGGTTGCGCTTCACATCCTTGACGACCTTCGCCAGCGACGGCTCTGCGTTGTACGCCGGCACCAGCACGACCAGTGGCTCGATCAACTTTTCTTCTCCCGTTCTTCGATCTGTCCGTTGAGTATCGCGAGGATCGAGCGAAGGTCGCTCTCCATCGCTTCGACAGCTTGCGAGTCCAGTGCCGCCCTTGCCACCGTCCGCAGCTCCCCGCTCTTCTTGTATTCGTCGATCTTCTGCCGTGCCCCATCGATCGTGTACTTCTCCGTGTACAACAGCTGCTTCACCAGCATTATCAGCTCGATCTCCCGACGCTGGTACACGCGGTTGCCCGAGCGATTCTTGGCCGGGTGAAGGAACTTGAACTGGCTCTCCCAGTAGCGGAGGACGTGCGGCTTGAGGTCGGTGAGGCCACATACGTCGCCGATGGAAAAGAACTCCTGCACTGGCTCCTTCGCTTTCATCCATCCACCTCCGCTCGTAGCTCTCGCGTCATCAGCGCAGCGATGGCACTGCGCGCCGGCTGTCCCTCGAACAGTACCCGGTTTACGGTATCCACAATCGGCATATCGACTCCCTCCCTCGCGGCCAGCTCGCGCGCGCTCAGCGCCGTCTCCACTCCCTCCGCAACGGTTTGCTTGCCGGCGAGAACATCATCGAGTGATTTTCCCCTGCCCAGCTCGACTCCGACCGCGCGGTTACGACTGAGAGAGCCGGTGCAGGTAAGCACGAGATCTCCGAGACCGGCGAGACCAGCGAAGGTACTTTGCTCGGCGCCGAGTGCCACTCCAAGCCGTGTCATCTCGGCCAGCCCCCTGGTGATCAGGGCGGCGCGGGCGTTGAATCCGAGGCCCAGTCCCTCGGCGATTCCGGTGGCGACCGCCATCACATTCTTCAGCGCGCCACCGAGCTCCACGCCAATCACATCGGTGTGCGTGTACACACGAAAATAGGGCGAGCTGAGGGCGCGCTGAGTCAGCTCGGCGGCAACGGGCGAAGCCGA
>JBGTEZ010000381.1:0-3888 GCA_041747535.1 Gemmatimonadaceae bacterium | reverse complement strand
CAAGGCGCTGCAGTCGGGCACCTCGCACAACCTCGGTCAGAACTTCGCCAGGGCGTTCGACCTCAAGTTCCAGACCGAGGAGGGCGGGGTGGACTATGCGTGGAACACCAGCTGGGGTGTCTCGACACGCATGATTGGCGGGCTCGTGATGACCCATGGCGACGACAAGGGACTGCGGATTCCGCCACTCCTGGCTCCGGTGGAGATAGTGATCGTTCCGATCTGGCGGTCGGACGAAGACAAGGGCCGGGTTCGTGCCGCGGCGGCGCTGATCAAGGAGAGCCTCATCGCGTGGGAGCGTCGATCTCCCGGGCGCCTGCGCGTGCACGTAGACAATCGGGACGGAATCAAGCCGGGTGCCAAGTACTACGAGTGGGAGCTGCGCGGTATTCCTCTCCGGCTCGAGATCGGCCCGCGCGATCTCGACCAGAATCAGGCGATCATGGTGAGACGCGACACGGGCGAAAAGCGTCCGGTCAACCTCGACTCGGTTGGTGAGGACTGCGCCGAAATGCTGCACCTCATTCAGGAGTCCATGCTCATAGATGCGCGGGAGCGGCGTGAACACCACAGCATCCGTGGCGGGATCACCTACGACCGGTTCCGTGAGGTGATGGACGGCGAGGGCGGTTTCGTCTACGCCGGCTGGTGTGGCGACGCCGCCTGTGAAGCAGCGATCAAGGAAGAAACCAAGGCGACGATACGCTGCCTTCCCGACGAGGAGTTCCGGTCGGCCGATCCGCCGGCGAGCTGTCTCAAGTGCGGACGCGATTCCACGGCCGAGGCGCTGTGGGCAAAAGCATATTGACCAGGGAGCGTAAGGCGGCGCCGAAGTCGCGGGAGCTCGACGTGCCGGACACCGGCTTTCCGCGCGATGCTGACGGCCTCCGGTGCGAAGGTGTGCGACTGGCGGTGATAGCGGCGGAAGTAGGCACTCCCGCATACGTCTACAGCGCCGCCGCGGTTCGCGAGCAGTACTCGCGCCTCAAAGGCGCGGTCGGGTCGATGAACGCCCGCCTCCATTACAGCGTGAAAGCGAACTCGAGCATCGCTCTCCTCCGCCTCCTGCGCGATCTGGGGGCCGGACTCGACATTGTCTCGGGCGGCGAGCTGTTTCGGGCGCTCAAGGCCGGGTTCACTGGCGCCGACATCGTCTTCAGCGGCGTCGGAAAGACCGAGCGCGAGATGGAAGAGGCGCTGCGCGCCGAGGTTCTCCTCTTCAACGTGGAGTCGGAGGAAGAGCTCCGCGTTCTCGACAAGGTCGCCGGTCGCCTGGGCGTGAAGGCCCGCATCGCGCTGAGAGTGAATCCCGAGGTGCTCGTCGATACGCCACACCCGTACACGCGCACGGGGGAGAAGGGAATGAAGTTCGGGATTCCGTTCGATGAGGCGCTTTCCGTCGGCCAGATCGCGGTGTCGCTGCCCAACATCCTGCTCCTCGGCCTCGACATGCACGTCGGGTCGCAGATCTCGCAGTTCGCGCCGTACGAGGTCGGACTCCAGCGGCTGCTGCACCTGCGGCGCGAAATCGAGCGCGAGACGAAGGTCAAGCTGGTGTATCTGGACATCGGCGGCGGTCTCGCCGTCACCTATGACGCCGAGCGCACGGTGGACGTCGCGCACTTCGGAGAGGTGATCAGCGCGCTGGTCGGCGGCTCCGGCCTCAAGATCATTCTCGAGCCTGGACGCTTTCTGGTGGGGAACGCGGGCGTTCTCGTGACGCGCGTTCTGTACCGCAAGCGGAGCGGTGGCAAGGAGTTCATCATCACCGACGCGGGGATGACGGATCTGCTGCGTCCATCGCACTACAATGCCTTTCACCGCATCGAGGCGGTGAATCCAACCGGGCGGACGACGGTCGCCGACGTGGTCGGACCGGTGTGCGAGAGCGGTGACTTCCTCGCGCTCGACCGGCAGGTCGACGATGCGCAGCCGGGCAATCTTCTCGCGGTGAAATCGACGGGCGCGTACGGCTTCGTGATGGCCTCGAACTATAATTCGCGCCCGCGCCCCGTCGAGGTGCTTGTAGATGGAGACCGGTTTGGCGTGATTACGAAACGCGAGACCTACGAGGATCTCGTCCGCAACGAGAATGCCGAACCGGAATGGAGGTACGTGTAGTGCGCATCGGAGTGATGTCGGACACCCATGACAGGGTACCCGCGATTACGAATCTGCTGGAGCGCCTCAGCGACAAGGGCGTGAGCATCGTGATGCACGCCGGCGACTACTGCTCTCCCTTCAGCCTCGCTCCGTTTCACGAGCGCGGCATGGCGCTGCTCGGCGTGTTCGGGCGCAACGACGGCGACAGGGAGACGCTGGCCGCCTACGCCGCGCGCGGCATGGGGACCGAGATATATGAGTCTCCGCACAGCTTCGAGGTAGGGGGGAAACGGATACTTCTCGTTCATGACCTGGCGGAAGTCAGCTCACGCTCGATCGAGTCGCACGATTTCGTGATTCACGGCAGCTCGCACTTGCAGGTCCACAAGAAAGTGGGCAAGACCGTGCTGGTGAATCCGGGCGAAGCGTGCGGCTGGATTCACGGCAAGTGCACAGTGTCGATTCTCGACCTCGATACCGGAGAGGTAGAAGACCTCACGCTATGAGCAGCCGGATCCTGATCATCGATTTCGGCTCCCAGTTCACGCAGTTGATCGCCCGTCGGGTGCGTGAAGCTCGCGTCTATTCCGAGATTCACCCTCCGACCCGCACCGTCGAGTGGATTCGCGAGTGGAAGCCGACGGGTATCATTCTGAGCGGCGGGCCCAATTCGGTCTACGGTGACAACGTGCCGCTCGCCGAGCGCGCAGTGCTCGACATCGCGCCTGTCCTGGGCATTTGTTACGGGATGCAGCTGATCGCGCACATCGAGGGCGGGAAGGTGATTCGCACCGACAGGCGCGAATACGGGCGCGCCGAGATGACGGTGCTGGAGCCCGCCGGTCTCTTCGCCGGCTTCGAGCCCCGGGAGCACGTCACCGCCTGGATGAGCCATGGCGATCACATCGAGGAGCCGCCAAAGGGTTATCGAGTCACGGCCGAGAGCAACGGAAATCCGATCAGCGCGTTCCAGCACGACGAGCGTCCCATCTTCGGCGTGCAGTTTCATCCCGAGGTCGCGCACACGCCGCGCGGCGGCGAGATCATCTCAAACTTCCTCTTCTCCGTTTGCAAGGCCGAGCCGACCTGGACTCCGGGCGCATTCATCGAGGAGGAAATCGCCCGCATCAGGAAGAGGGTGGGGAAATCGCGGGTGATCTGCGGACTGTCGGGCGGGGTGGATTCATCCGTCGCCGCCGCGCTCGTCTACCGGGCGATCGGCGATCAGCTGACCTGCATCTTCGTCGATACGGGGCTTCTCCGGCTGCACGAGCGCGAGCAGGTGGAGCGGACGTTCGGCGCGCACATGGGTCTCGAGCTGATAACGGTGGATGCGCAAGAGCGATTTCTCGCCGCGCTAGCCGGAGTCGAAGATCCGGAGAAAAAGCGGCATGCGATCGGTCACGCCTTCATCGATGTGTTCGAGGAAGCGACGGCGAATGCGGGAAGCGGCGCTGAGTTCCTGGTGCAGGGGACACTCTATCCCGATGTGATTGAATCAGCATCGCCACGCGGCGGTCCGTCGGTGACGATCAAGACGCACCACAACGTGGGCGGGCTCAAGCCGGGGATGAAGTTCAAGCTGATCGAGCCGCTCAGAGAGCTGTTCAAGGATGAAGTGCGGAACGTGGGCCGCGAGCTGGGGCTGCCGGAAGAGATGATCGGGCGTCACCCATTCCCCGGGCCGGGGCTCGCCATCCGGGTGCTCAGCGATGTGACGAAGGACAAGCTCGATCTCTTGCGCGCGGCGGACGCGATTTACATCGAGGAGATTCGCGAGGCGGG
>JBGTEZ010000380.1:0-6033 GCA_041747535.1 Gemmatimonadaceae bacterium | reverse complement strand
CGTCCTGGCGGTCGCCCGCCCGAATGTCGTCCCCGCGCAGCCGGTGCCCGCCGAGCCGGCAGCGGGCTGGCGGATAGGATCCGTCGCGAGCTCCAACCTCTGGTTTCATGGAATGGCGGTCGTCGGATTCGAAGGGGCCGGGCCGCTGCCGATGTACGACCGTGATTACGTCGAGCGGGTGCGCGATGCCAAACGCCGGCGCGGAATCTACCCGACGCTGCTCGACCGAAAGGCGTCCAACCTCAGAAACGCCTTCTACCGCGACAGCATCTTCGAGGTGCTGCACTTTCTTCCTCTCTATTTCCCCGCACTCGACGCCGATGCGTTGTTGAATGCGGTCCGCGCTCTCGTCCGCCAGGACTCGAGAGCGATCGAGGCTCTTGACCCGGTTACCCGGAACGCCGTCACCGCGCTTGGCTCCGTGCTGACGTCAAGAAGGGAAAGAGATGTGCTGGGAGCATTTATCGACGCTCTCCAGGAAGAGCGACGCGTGTTTTACGAAGACTACGAGCGTGAGTCGTCACATACGCTCGCTCTGCAAATCGCCAGGGCCGAGGAATACTGGAACGCCAGGCTCGCTCCGTCGCTCGCTCCCTACCTCGAGCGCTCACGCTTCCCGAACGGCTTGATTCTGGTGTCGCCGGCACTGGGAGCGGAGGGGCGGCTCGTCAACCTTGGACGCGCCGGAGGCTGGAGAGCCCTGGTCGCGGTCGGACTGCCTGATTCCCCTTCTCCCGGCCACACCGCCGCGCTCGCGGCAGTCCGCGAGCTTTGCTTTCCGCTGGTGCACCAAGTCATCAAACGGGATGCGGAGCCTCGGAAAAACCGGGCCGCCGCCGAGCGACTCAGCAGCGTGGCGGCGGTCCGCTGCGGAGATCTGGCTCTCGAGCGCCATTCCCCGGAGTTCAGGACGGCCTACCAGAGTCAGTTCCTGCATGCGGCCGGCTCGCCAAAGCCGGGCGCGAGCATCGAGGCCACCTTCACCCGCACTTTTTTCCTGCCGCCCGCGCTCGAGGCAAGTCTTCGCCGCGCGGTCTCTTCGCCCTGATCCAGATACACCCGCGCACAATTGCTCACCATTATCGGAGAAACGACGATGCGATCGAGATTTTCTCTCTCAATGTTTTCCGCGTTCGCTCTGCTCGGGCTGCCGTGGGCGAGTGCCCATGCAACCGATGGTCACTTCCTGCACGGCGTGGGCGCCGTCAATTCGGCGATGGGTGGTGCCGGAGTGGCCGCGCCGCAGGATCTGCTCGGAGCGTTCTACGTCAACCCGGCTGGGCTAATGGCGTTCGCGGGGACGCGCGTCGACCTCGGCTTCGAGGCGTTTCGCCCCGACCGCACGGTGTCCAGCTCGGCCGGACCGATGAGCGGATCGACACGCAGCACCAGCTCGTTCGTCCCGATCCCGTCGTTCGGTTTCAGCACACGCCTCGCCAACCGCGACATCGTCGTAGGCCTCGGTGCATTCGGGGTCGGTGGCTTCGGAGTGAACTATCCCGTTGACCCTACCAATCCCATAGCTGCGCCAAGGCCCTTCGGGTTCGGCCAGATCTACAGCAATTTCCAGCTGCTGAAGATCACGCCGGCCGTGGCCGCGGCGGTTACGAAGCGTCTCTGGGTCGGCGTCAGCGCCAATTTTGATTGGGCCTCGCTGTCGGTGGATCCGTTTCCCGCGGCCGCGCCGGCGGTCGACCCCGGGCCCGATGGCGTCTTCGGGACGCAGGACGACCGCGCGTTCTACTCTCCGGCTGTCGCCGGCGACGGCTCGTTCGGGATTGGATTTCAGGCGGGACTGATCTACAGGCCAACGGACATTCTGGCTGTCGGGGCATCGTACACGAGCCCGCAGTGGTTCCACGACTTCGAGTACAACAGCTCGTTCGCCAATCCGAATCTTCCCAGCTTCGGTACGCCTCGCCGGATTCGCTTTGCGCTCGACATGCCCGCCGTGATGACGGCCGGCTTTGCGCTCACTCCAACGCGGGCGCTCGTGCTGGCCGGCGACGTCCGCTACATCACCTACGAGAGCACCGACGGCTTTCGGGAGAGCGGATTCGCACCGGATGGAAGCGTACTTGGATTCGGGTGGAACAACATCACGGTGATTGCGGCGGGAGCCCAGTACAGAGCCATGAATCGCATGTCACTCCGGCTGGGCTACAACCATTCCGAGAATCCGATTCCGGACGAGCTGAGCATGTTCAACGTGCCGGCGCCGGCAATCGTGAAGCATCATTTATCGGTGGGAGCCGGTTACGAGATCACGCACGATGTTGCCGTGAACGCCGGCTACTACCACGCTTTCCGGAACTCGATAACGGGACCCTTTCAGACGCCGGCCGGTCCCGCGCCCGGGACGACCGTCACCAGTTCGTTGCGGGAGAACTCATTCCTCCTGCAATTCACGCTCACTCCGACAAGTCGCTGACGAGTGGCAGCGCTTGTGCGTGGAGGGAATACCATGTTCAGAAAAGGGAGCGTCGTCACAGTTTTTCTCATGACGGCAATCGTGGCATGCACGGACGGAAGCCGGTCCCCTTCCGACAGCGCCGGCTCGGGAGCAAAGGATGCGGCGATGGGGGAGCCCGGCGCCGCGCCTGTCGCCGGGCCCATTGATTATACACCTCGCCACGACTCGCTCATTCCGCGTGACGAGCTCGGCGCGTCAATCCGCCGCGGCCTGGCTCTGATCACCCGCACCACCGACAGTCTTCCTGCTTTCGCGCCCGGGAACATTCAGTGCAGCAGCTGTCACATCGACGCCGGACGCCGTGCGGACGCGGCCCCGCTGACCGGAGTGTTCGCGCGATTCCCCAAATACATGGACAGGAGCGGAGCGGTCATTTCGATCGAGGACCGCGTCAACTACTGCTTTACCAGAAGCCTGGCCGGATCGAAAATCCCGAGCGACAGCCGCGAAATGCAGGACATTGTGGCCTATCTGTCATTTATCTCGACAGGAGTCCCGATCGGTGCGCACGTCAAGGGCGAGGGAATCCCATCGCTCCCCTCCATGACGGGCGATAGCGCGCGCGGCGCGGTCGTTTTCACCACGACCTGCGCCGTGTGTCACGGCGCCGACGGTCAGGGGAGCCCGCCTGCGTTCCCGGCATTGTGGGGGCCGAAGTCCTACAGCATTGGCGCATCCATGGCCCGGGAGGAGCGCGCGGCGGCGTTCATCAGGCGGTTCATGCCGCAGACCCAGCCGGGGACGCTCACCGATCAACAGGCCTATGACGTTTCGGCTTTCATCAATTCCCATCCGCGTCCGGATTCACCTGGCAAGGAAAAGGATTGGCCGGCCGGCGGCGCGCCCCGGGATGTTCCGTACAGCACGACTGGGCATGTCGCCTACCGGCCCCCGCAAAAGCTCATTCCGCGCATGAATCCTGGTAGCGCCATCGTCCCGCCGCCGCCCAGCATTATCCGGAAAGGAAAGGTTTCAGCCAAAGCCGCACTCAGCCGGGAGACGGGAAGCCAATGATCGAAAAAGCACCGGACGATGAACCCTACGTCTCGCCGCCCGTAAGCAGGCGGTCGGTGCTGGGCGCGGCGATCGCCGTGCTCGGCGGAGCCGGCAGCGCATCCGTGGCGAAGCAGGTCTTTGCGCAGCAGGGTTCGCCACTGAATCAGCCTGCGGGACGAGCGGCGCCGGCGGCGGGAGCGGTGTCGGCGAAGCCGAGCGTCCCTGCCGACGCCACCAAGGTTCCCGGACTTCCGTCCGCGTCACTCGGGGACCGGTCGCAGTTCGAAGTCCCGACGCTGGCACCGACCGGCGTCGTGACCGGACCGTCGTTCACGCCGCTCCAGGACCTCGCCGGCACGATCACACCATCCGACCTGCACTTCCAGCGTCATCACAACGGGATCGCGGTGATCGATCCAGAAAAATACGAGCTGCTGTTGCATGGCATGGCAGCTCGACCGAGGGTCTTCAGTCTCGAGGATCTCAAGAGATTTCCAGCCGTCACCCGCACCCATTTCATCGAGTGCTCCGGCAACGGCCGCGCGGCTTACCGGGCGCCCAAGCCCGAGATGACCCCGCAGATAGTTGACGGCCTCACCAGCAACTGTGAATGGACGGGCGTTCCCGTGAGGACGCTGTTGAAGGAGGTGGGCGCGGAGAAAAAAGCGTCGTGGGTTCTGGCGGAGGGCGGCGATGCGGCGGTGCTGTCGCGCAGTGTTCCGATGGAAAAAATGCTCGACGATGCGCTGGTGGTCTACGCGCAGAACGGCGAGCCGCTCCGTCCCCCAAACGGCTATCCGGTGAGGCTGCTGCTGCCCGGCTACGAAGGCAACATGTGCATCAAATGGCTGCGCCGGCTCGAGCTGGTCGATCAGCCGAACATGTCGCGCGACGAGACCTCGAAATACACCGATCCGCTCCCGGGTGGCAGGGCGCGACAATTCAGCTTCGTCATGGACGCCAAGTCGATCATCACATCTCCCGCGTATCCGGCGAGGCTTTCGGGTGCCGGATGGTGGCCGATCAGGGGACTGGCGTGGACAGGGAGGGGAAAAATCACCCGGGTCGATGTCAGCACCGACGGCGGCCGCACCTGGGCAGAGGCGGAATTGATCGGACCGGTTCTTCCCATGGCGCACACGCGCTTTCAGCTGATGTGGAAGTGGGATGCGCGGCCGGCCACGATCATGAGTCGCGCCCACGACGAAACGGGATACGTTCAACCCGCGCTCGAGACCTATCGGGAGGTGCGCGGCCGGGGGACGGATTATCATTTCAACTCCATCCGGTCGTGGAAAGTGCAGCCCGATGGCAACGTTTTTTTCGGCGGCTGAAAGCCAATGCGTCCCTCGATAGAGCGTTTTATCCGTCGGCCACGTCTCGGCGCGCCCGGATATCGTGCCGCCATTCCGCTCACTGTTTTCGCTTCACTGCTTTGGCTGGGCTGCCGCGCCGGGGACGACCAGAGCGTGAAGCGACAGGAAGCCGGCAATGCGGAGCAAGGCATAATGGTCAAGGCTCCGGCACCGCCGCCGACCTTCGGACTGGGCAGAGAGCCGTCCGGATCGATGTTGGCGGCCAGGGACATCGATGCCAACCCCGCGGGAATCGGATTGCCACCGGGATCCGGCAGCTACTCTGAAGGCGTAAGGGTATACGCCGAGAAATGCGCCGCCTGTCACGGCGCGAGGGGCGAAGGCGTGGCAATCTATCCGCAGCTCATTGGTGCCGCGCACGCCGATTCCTTCCCCTTCGGGAACGACCCGAAGATTCCAAAGACCATTGGGAATTACTGGCCCTACGCGACAACCCTCTATGACTACATTCACCGCGCGATGCCGTACGGCGCGCCCGGATCGCTCAGGCCGGGTGAGGTGTATTCGGTGGTGGCGTATTTGCTGGCCGAGAACCAGATCATTCCGCGTAGTGCGGTGATCGACGCGAAATCTCTCCCCAAGGTAAAAATGCCCGCGCAGCCGCGTTTCGTCCCCGACGATCGCAAGGGAGGCGCGTCGTTCCGGTGACGATGGATTATCTTACTGGTTAAGCAATTATTCCAAGCGGGTCGCTTTCCTTCGCCCTCGGAGCCGTTTTGAGCCGCATCCCGATGACACCCGAATTGCTGGATCTCATCGCTGAACGCTTCAAGGCGCTGTCCGATCCGGCCCGGCTTCAGATCCTGAACGCCCTCCGCTCCGGCGAGAAGTCGGTTACCGAGCTGATAGACGAAACCGGACGCGGCCAGGCAAACGTGTCAAAGCACCTGCAGCTGCTGCACAGTCTTGGTTTCGTTGCTCGCCGCAAGGAAGGGCTGTACGTGTACTACAGCCTCAAGAGCCGTGACATCTTTCAGCTCTGCGACGTCATGTGCGGCCGGATCGAGAAGGAAGTACGGGCGAGACGGCGTTTGCTCGCATCGTGACCTGGCGCTTCCCGTCCCGGGAAGTTGTTGCGGGTCGGCTGACGCACCGGATCACCATCACATGCTCCCTCTCCTACTGTTCGCCCAGCTCGCAGCCGCGCCCAACCCGGTCTATTCCTCGGCCGCGGTGCGCGACCTCGTC
>JBGTEZ010000379.1:0-2426 GCA_041747535.1 Gemmatimonadaceae bacterium | reverse complement strand
ACCGCGGGCCGGGGCGGGCGGGGCGCGGACGCGGCGCTGTAGTACCGGGCACAGCCGGCAACGATGGCGGCGATGACAAGGGCTCCAAATGCCATCGTTGTCCGGCTCGCGAAGCCGAAAGCGGGCGGCAGCTGAGACATGGCTATCCCTCCAAGTATATCTGGTAGATATAGGACAGTATATCTGTCCGATATAGTTCGCGCCAGTGGATATCTGGCCCGATACATTTCGGGCCATGGCGGAGAACCGAAGCCGATATGCGATCCTGGGAGCGCTCACCATCAAGCCGATGTCAGGCTACGACATTCGGCAGTTCTTCGCGCAGAGCGTCAGTCATTTCTGGGATGAGAGCTACGGTCAGATTTACCCAATGCTGAGGGCGCTCCACTCGGACGGATTCGTCAGTCCGGTGAAGCGACCGCGCGAATCGCGGCGCATCGCCTACCAGATCACGGAGCGAGGGCGCGCGGCGCTGGCGGCCTGGCTATCCGAGCCGGTAGAGCCGGCGCCCGGTCGGACGGAGATACTTCTCAAGCTGTTCTTCATCCGGGAAGCGCCGCCGAAGACCGCGAAGAAGCTGCTGGCGAATTATCGCGAGAGACACCGGGAGCTGCTGGCCCGCTACACGGCGATGAGCGCCCGCCTCGCTGCCGACTATCCGCACAATCCGAATCTGTCGAGCTGGCTCGTGACGCTGAGCTTTGGCTCGCATATCAGTCGCGCGCTGCTTGAATGGTGCGATGAGGCTGACGAGACGTTGAGCCGGCGGAGATAGCCGGTCTCTGAAGGAATGACAATGGTCGCTGCATTTCTCGGCATCCTGTTTTACTGGTAGTCATTCCCGGGGAGCGGTGGCTCGATTGGACGCTGATGAAATCAGACGCTGGCAAGGCGTTAGGTTGATGCGTATGAAAGAAAATTGTCTGCCGCTGATCAAAGGCGTTCGGCCGGCCCACTGGTTGATCGCGCTCGCCTGTTCTGCCGTCCTCGCCGCGTCCGCCGCGGCGCAGCAGCCAGTCCTGTCGGCGTGGACCCGCAGTTTCCTGGCAGTCGACACTCCCGTCATTGCTCTGACGCACGTCACACTGATCGATGGGACGGGTGCGCCAGCGGGTGAAGATCAGACCATCGTTCTGCGCGACGGCCGGATAGAAAGCGTCGGTGCAAGCGCTCAGGTAAGGGTCCCGGCGGCGGCAAAGGTCCTCGACCTCACCGGCCACACCGTAATCCCGGGCCTGGTCGGACTTCACGAGCACACCTACCTCGGCGGCATCAGTCATCCCGCACCGATGATGCACAGCGCTCTGCTCTACCTCGCATCCGGTGTGACGACGGCGATGACCGCCGGCAGCATGCTGCCATACGACGAGCTGAACATGAAGCGCAGGATCGATGCGGGAGAGCTGCCGGGACCGCGCATGCACATCGCGGGGCCGTATCTCACCGGACCCAGAAATGAGCCCGGCCCGTTCAGGATCATCACGTCGGCGGAGGAAGCAACCAGAGTGGTGAATTACTGGGCCGACGAAGGCGCAACCTGGTTCAAGATTCTGGGCGGTCCGACGGCGGTGGTTCGGGCAGTGGTCAATGCGGCGCATGCGCGCGGGCTCAAGGTCACCGCCCATCTTTGCGCCGTGACCTTCTCGGAGGGCGCGCGGCTGGGAGTCGACGCGCTGCAGCACGGGTTCATTACCAACAGCGAGTACGTCCCGGGCAAGCAGCCGGACGTTTGTCCCAGCACGAATCAGCGGGCTCAGGCTGATGTCGATCCGGCGAGCGCCGAGGTAGGAGAGAGCATACGCCGCATCGTTGCTGCCGGGGCTTCGGTGGTGTCGACGCTTGGGGTGTACGAGTCTTTCTCACTGACTCGTGCCCGGCTCGACACCGGAGAAATGAGTATGCTTGCGCCGGCGGTGCGGCGCGAAGTCGAGGAGACTCACGCAGCGCTCGCACAGAGCACCTTCACCGTCCCCGACCGTTTGTTGACGAGGATGATGCAGTGGGAGCGCCTGTTCGTGGCCGCGGGCGGTCTGCTTGGCGCGGGGTCGGATCCGTGGGGAACGGGTTTCATGCCGGGGTACGGCAACCTGCGGAATTACGAGCTGCTCATCGAGGCTGGATTCACGGCGCCCGTGGCCGTTCAGATCATCACCCTCAACGGTGCGCGGATCCTCGGAGAGCAACGGCGCACAGGCACGATTGAACAGGGTAAGGCGGCAGACCTGGTGGTGATCCGCGGCAATCTCCTGGCCGATCCACGCGCGGTTCGTAACGTGACAATCGTTTTTCGCGACGGCTACGGCTTCGATCCCGTCAGGCTTCGGAATGAGGTGCGCGGCAAGCTCGGTGCGCACTGACCGGACCAGGCGCTTTCACTTGGTCCAGATCACGATGCTGCCACAGCCGCTGAGCGCTTCCTGGAATTG
>JBGTEZ010000378.1:0-2466 GCA_041747535.1 Gemmatimonadaceae bacterium | reverse complement strand
CAACGCGGCCCGGCTCAAGGACGCGGGAAAGGACATCGCGCGCGAAGGGGCCATGGCCAAGCTCTTCTCCTCACAGGTATGCGACCGCGTGACATCGCTCTGCGTCGAGCTGTTCGGCGGCTACGGTTACACCAAGGATTATCCGGTCGAGAAGTTCTACCGCGATGCCAAGATCGGGACCATCTACGAAGGTACGTCCAACATGCAGTTACAGACCATCGCCAAGGCGATACTCAAATAGTCTGTCAAAAAGGAATTCTTATGGATTCCATCGACGTTAGGGGCGAGTTTCCCCGCGCAGCAATCCTTCCCTGATCCGCCGTGCCTTGGCCGAGGCGCGTGGATCCTCTCCGATCCGGGGATCGATATTGACCACGAATCCGAGACGCACGCGAACGGTCTGCTCGCGCGCGTTACGCCTGATGTGGACGGCGACCTCGGATCCCTCGGCCGCGCGGCTGAAGCGGGCGCGAAATTTCTCCAGCCACAGCGGATCGCTCATGCTGATGCCGGCTACCGAGATCAACAGATCGCCGCTCTCGAGACCGGGTGGCTGAGGCGGACCACCAGGCCCCGGCTGAGTGACGAAGAAGCCGGTGGAATCCTGCGCCGTCGTGATTCCCAGTCGCGGCTCTCGCTGCTCGTCTCCTCCGAGCTGCAGCCCGGCGAGCCTCAATACTTCATCCAGCGGATACGGTTCTCGCCCGTCCACGTAACGGGCGTAGAAATCCTCGAACGACCTCCCGTTCGCTTCGCGCGAAACGGCGCTCCACCATTCCTCCGAGGTGAAGCCGCGGCCGTTGCGGTAGGTGGTCTGATAGAGATTGCGCAGCACCCGGTCGAGTGAGCCCCGGTTGTCCGTCGCGTCGCGGATCATGATGTCGAGCAGGAGCCCCGCCAGCGCGCCCTTCGGATAGTACAGGTACTCGGTTCCATCACGCGGGCGGATCCAGGCAGAAAGCGACGCATCCTCGAGCGCGGTCTCCGGAAGAGCGAGCACCTCGGCCGCCTTCTGAGTGAGCAGATCGTAGAACCCGCGCGCGTTGACAGTCCCGCCGCGCACCTGCGCCAAGTCGGCATAGTAGTCCGTGATTCCTTCGCTGATCCAGAGCATCCCGCTCGGCTGCGGCTGGTCGTAGCGATACGGGACCATGTCCGCCGGCCGCAGCCGCTTGACGTTCCAGGCGTGGAAGACCTCGTGGGCGTAGAGCGAGATCAGCACCGGCGCGCCGACCATCTCCGGGGAGAGCACATCAACGTGCGAGTTCTGGTGCTCGAGCCCCGCGCCGCCAGACTTGGACGGATCCACGATCTGAAGAATCGTGTAGGTGGTCCACGGAACATCGCCGAACACCTTCACGAGCGGGGGCACTACGCGATTGAGGGCGTTGAACACCGCGCGGCGCTCGGACGGCGGAACACTCCCGGAAGGGTACGTCGCCAGGCGCAGCCACCTGCCCGAGATCTGGACGCTGTCGACATCGAAGCGGCCGACGAAAAACGGCATGTCGACGAGGTCATGATAGTTGCCCTCGGCGAAGGTCCGCTCACCGCTCGGTGTCATGCCGGTGACGACCTTCCACTCCGGCTCGGTGCTGATGGTGACGGTCGCGGGAAAATCGGCGCTCACTCCTTCCGGATAAAGAAAGAGGTTGGTCCCATTGAACAGCAGGAAATCGGGGCGCGACCAGCTTCCGTCGTTCGTCAGCGAGTCCGCCCTGTACTGGAAGCGCACTGCGACCGGGCCACTGCCCCGCGGGAACACGCGCCAGCTGTCGTGATCGGTCTTGTCCCATCTCACCGCGGCTCCGCCCTGCTCGACGGAAAAATTCAGGACGTTGCGCGCGAAGTTCTTGATCGAGTAGGAGCCCGGCGTCCACGACGGGAGAGAAAGAACCACCGGCGCCTCGCTCGCCACTCCGAATTTCATTTCCACGGTCACCTGCCGCCGCGCCGCGGTGGCCGCGGTGAAGATCACGTCATAGTGAACGTCGCTGAGCGGTGCCGACGTCACAACCGATTGCGCGGCGGTCGAGGTCGCAGCGATTGCGGTGAGGACGAGAGTACCGAGCCTACAGACGCGTGTTTTCATGAGATGGTATATTCGGGCAATGTTCTCTCCAGAATCGATCACCTTCCTCAAAAAGCTACTCGATACCCCGGGACCGTCCGGCTTCGAGTCGGCCCCAGCCAGGGTTTGGCGGGAACAGGCCCGGGAATTTGCCGGGGTTCGCGGGGATGTCGCCGGCAATAGCATCGCCGAAGTGAACCCGGGGGGCAATCCGACCATCATGCTGGCCGGGCACATCGACGAGATCGGCGTCATCGTCACGTACGTCGATGACGAGGGGTACGCCTATATCCAGCCCATTGGCGGCTGGGATCCACAGGTGCTGATCGGACAGCGGCTGCGCTTCATCGGCCGCAACGGAGATGTCTTCGGGGTCGTCGGGAAAAAGCCTATCC
>JBGTEZ010000377.1:0-2051 GCA_041747535.1 Gemmatimonadaceae bacterium | reverse complement strand
CCAGGCCAGCGCTCGATTGCGGCGAGCACCGCGGCAGCGGCGCCGCCGGCTCCGAGGACGAGAGCCTCGATCCCCGCGACTTCCCCACCGAGCATCTCAGTGGCGGCGACGGAGAAACCCTCGACATCGGTGTTGTCGCCGTGAAGCCGGCCGTCGTCCATCCAGAAGGTGTTTACCGCACCCACCCTTCGAGCGAGAGGCGTCAGCACATCGCACGCCTTGCGGACGGCGACCTTGTGGGGGCGTGTGACATTCCCCGCGATATTCTCCAGGCGGATTGCTTCAATCGCGCTCTGGAGCTTGTCGGGAAGAACGTCGAGGGTGCCGTACGAAAGTCGAATTCCCGCCGCGCCCAGCGCTGCGCGCTGAAATACCGGCGAAAGCGAGCTGCCGACCTGGCTGCCGAGGAGAACCAATCGGGAAGGAAGCTCCCGCGTCTTCATCGGCGATCAGAGCTTGAGTCGATCGAAAACCTTTCCCAGGTAGCTCTCGAGCGCATCCGCCGTAGCACGATAGCCCGAGAGATCGCCGCCAAACGGATCGTTGATTCCCGGGCTGTCGGCCCCAAGGGCGTACTGATCCAGGACGTGAGCCTTTCCCCGGCCCCCCATCTGCTTCACCTGTTCGAGGTGCGCCGGAGTCATCACGAAAATGAGATCGGCTTCGGATACTATTTCCGGCGTGAGCACGCGCGCGCGGTGATCCGTGAGATCGATCTCGCGCTCCATTCCAACGAGCAAGGCTCCATCGGATGCGGGCGAATTCTCCCAGGCGTTCGTCCCCGCGCTCGATATCGTCACGTCCGCCAGGCCTCGCTGCTTCGCCAGCCGCCGGGCGAGCGCCTCCGCCAGCGGGCTACGGCAGGTATTCCCGGTACAGACAAAAAGAATATTCATCGCCTAGGCGTCGCCGACGAGATCCGGAACGCTCTCTCTGAGGCTCGCCGCGGAGATAGCGCCCGGCCGTATTACCCGCGGTCTCCGTCCCGTGCAATCGACCACCGTCGATGGCTCCGACTCCCGGAGCCTGCCGCCGTCGAGCACTTTGAGCGTCCCGCGTGCGATCGCGTCACCCCACTGTGAAACGATCTGATCGGCGGCTGTCGCCGGCGGAACACCGGGTCGGTTGGCACTCGTCGATGTTATCGGCTCTCCGTGCGCGAGGATCAGGCGGGCCAGGGAGCGATGTGGGGTCCAGCGAACTGCCACTCCGCCTTCGGGCCCGCGCAGCTTGTCGGGGACCCGCCGGTCGCCTCCCGGGAGAACCAGAGTCAGCGGTCCTGGCCAGAAGCGGGCGGCAAGCGTCGATGCGTAGCTGGTGAGCTTGAGCTCGAGTCGCGTGATCATCTCGCTGGCGGCGACGAGAAGAAGAAACGGCTTGCCGGGCGGACGCCCCTTGAGCTCGACCAGCTGCTCGACCGACCGCTCGTCGACGGCTCCGCCAAAGCCGTACACGGTTTCCGTCGGATACGCGAGCACCCTTCCCGCCGCCAGATGCGAGAGCGTCCCATTGATCGCTCTTTCCACTTCCTCGGGCGACCAGAACGGCACGACGAGCGGCGGCAAGGTCATTAGCGGAAGATACTCAGCGCCTCCACTAACGCGAAGTCAGATTCCGTGGTGATCTTTGCCGCTCGCTCGCTTCCTTCGACCGCGACGATCTGCACGTTGAGGTGCTCGCAAAGGGCGGCGTCGTCGTGTGCCGTACGATGAACTTCGCGTGCGTCCCGGTGTGCCTGCTCGAGAATCTTTCGCGGAAACCCCTGGGGAGTCTGCGCCCGCCACAAGCCCGCCCGCTCGACGGTGATGACGACTCTGTTTTGAGAGTCGACGCGCTTCAGCGTGTCCGTCACCGGGAGCGCGGCGACCGCCACATGGCCCGCCCGCGCCTCCTGGATCACACGGTTTATGGTGTCGCTCGACACCAGCGGGCGCGCGGCATCGTGAACGATCACAATCTCGCACTCGGTCGGAAGATCCTCCATGCCATTGGCAACTGACTCCGTGCGGTGCCTGCCACCGACGGAAAGAAGAAGCCGGTCGGCGTCGCAC
>JBGTEZ010000376.1:0-2639 GCA_041747535.1 Gemmatimonadaceae bacterium | reverse complement strand
TTCCTTGATTAGACGCCAATTTGGCCCTAATGGTTAACGGCCAGTTTTGAAACTGGTTAACGGCCGGCGCGAAATCCCGCAGTAAAGAGCAGACCGAGGGCGGTTTTCGCGTCCTGGATTTCGCCTGCCTCGACCATCGCGAGTGCCCGGGAGAGGAGCATCGGATGCAGGTCGAGGAACTCGTCGGCCTCGAGACTCGATTCTCCACTCTCGAGTCCCGAGGCCATGAAGACATGGATCTTCTCGTCGGTGAAGCCGGGGGTCGTGTACATCGTGAATAGGCGCTCTACCCTGGCCGCCGTGCAGCCGGTTTCCTCCTTGAGCTCTCTCGCTGCACAGCTCGCGGGATCTTCGCCGGGATTCAGACGTCCCGCCGGGATTTCGTAGAGATATCCCTCCGCTGCGTACCGGTACTGCCGGATGAGGAGAACCTGGGGATCGTCGCCAGCCGGATCGCTGAGGAAGGGGACGATCGCGCTCGCCCCGGGATGCCTGATCATCTCCAGCTCTCCGGCGGATCCGTCGGGGAACTCCACCTCGTCCACATCCAGGGAGATGACTTTCCCCGTGTACGCGCGACGGGACCTGAGCTTACCCACCATCAGGCTTCATGGACACTGACGGTGCCGGCGCCAAGCTCGCCGACCGGTCCCCGAATTATCGTCGCGTCACCCACCACGACCGTCTGCAGGTCTTCCGGGCGAATGTGCGCCTGCGCCGCGGCGAGCACCGCCTTCACCGTCACTTCCCGAATGTTCCGCCGGTATGAGTCGTAGTAATCACGAGGAAGATCGTGGACCGCGAGAGTGGCCAGGGCGGTCGCAACAGCGGACGTCGTCTCGTAGCGAATGGGGAACACGCCTTCGAGGTAGTGGGTGGCCAGTGACAGCTCTTCGTCCGAGATCTCCTCGGTGCGAATGCGGTCGATCTCCAGGAATATTTCGCGCAGCGCGAGCGCCGTTACGTCGCTCTCCACCGCTGTAGCCACGGCGAACGGCCCCGGCCCACGCCGCCAGTCGTAGTACGACGACGCGCCATAGGTATATCCGTGAGCTTCGCGAAGATTGAGGTTGATCCGGGACCCGAACAGCCCGCCGAGCACGGCGTTCATGACCATGGTCGGAAAGAAATCCGGGTGCTTGCGCGGCAGGCCGACGTGACCGACACGAAGCTCCGACTGGGGCGCGCCAGTCTTGCTGACGACGTGGACGTTGCGCTCACGGCTTCTCGCGAGAGCGACGAGAGGCCGAACCGGAGGTGATCCACCCGAAAATCTGCCCAGCGCCGACTCGACCAGGCCCCGAGCCTGGCCGAGCTCGACATCCCCGCTGAGTATGACCGACGTCGCGCCCGCGACGAAATGCGAGCGGTAGAACTCCTCGACATCGCTTCGATCCAGGCGAGATACACTCTCGGCGCTTCCGCCGTCCGGCTTCGAGTATCGCGACTGCTCGGCGTAGAGAAAGGACTCGAATCGTTCATCGGCCAGTGCCCGCGGCTCGGTCTCGATCTGAAGTATCTCCGCGAGGCGCTCGGCCTTCAGTCGTTCGACCTCGCGCTCGGGAAAGACGGGAGTGGTGATCACATCACCGAGGAGAGCGAGCGCCTGCGGTAAACGCTCGGACAGCACGGTGATCTTAACGAACGTGCTGTCCCAGTCGGCTCCGGATTCCAGCGATGTCCCGAGCTGCTCGAATTTCTCAGCCAGCTCCGCCCCGTCGTAGAGTCGCGTTCCCTCGAGAAGAGCTTTCGCCGTCAGCCTGGCGACGCCTTCCTTTCCCAACGGATCATTCGTAGCGCCGGTATTCACGACCACGAGCACCGTGACTACCGGAAGCTTCGTGATCGGCGCGACCAGCAACCGAATGCCGCTGGAGAGTGCTTCGCTGTGGAATTTTGGAAATTGATAGCTGCGTGCCGGCCCCGATTTCGGCCGGAGGGTGGCGACCATCAGCTGGCGCCGGCGGCAGCGACAAGCACTTCTTCGACCTCGACACGATCCCTTGGCACATAGAGAAGAGACGCCCGGTTCTCTTCTACCATCCGCTCGGCGATGAAATCGTTGACGCGCGATGCGGTTACCGCCCGGTAGCGGTCGGTCTGCCCGTTGATCAGCTCGGGCTCGCGGAAATAGGTCGCGAACATCGACAGGCCGTCGGCCCGCTCGCCGGCTGACTGGAGCGAAGCGACGAGATCGGTTTCGATCAGGGCCATCGCCCGGCTCACTTCTTCGGCGGTGACGCCATCGCTCTGAAGAAGATCGATCTCGCGCTCGACTTCCTCCTCGATCTGGCTCGCGCTCGTCTCCGGCCTGGCGGTGACATCGACCACGAGCAGATCTGTACCCTTGGCCAGGCCGAAATTGAAAGCCGAGGCTTCCGCCGCGACCTGGCGCTCTCGCACCAGTGAACGGTGCAGGCGGCTTCCTTTTCTCATTCCCAGCAGTGCCGCGCACACACTCGAAGCGTAGTACTCCTCGCTCCCGAATACCGGAGCGCGGAACGCCAGGAACAGTCTGGCGAGGCTGACATCATCGGGCACGACCGTGCGCAGGCGCTTCCCGAATACAGGCGGAAGTATCATCGCGGGGAGAGGCGGTTTTCCCTTTCCCCTCGGAATCGGCCCGAAGTATTCCTGAA
>JBGTEZ010000375.1:0-6931 GCA_041747535.1 Gemmatimonadaceae bacterium | reverse complement strand
GTGAGATCCACCATCGAGACCGCCGTCCTGAGTCCCCACAGCTTGGAGCCCTTCTTGATGCTCCGGGTGGTGAACTTCGCCACGCGCTCCTCGACCCCGACCTGATCGACGGTACCGATCTCGTCGAACAGCTTGCTGAAGCTCGATCCTTGAGGGCGCATGGTTTTAATATCGCGCTGGGCATGCTCCATTACAACGCCGTGCAGTGTGTGCGTCAACGCTGTTGAGTCGTGGTGATGTGCGCCGGGCGTCGGAGGGGGGACCGGGCTCCGCGGCCCCTCGCTTACACGCTGCGAGCCTCGCCCGGTGAACGCTCACGGCTCCATGTCGGCGAGTCTCTCGCTACGCGAGAGGCCGCTCCACCCGATCCCTCCTCCGGCTCACCACGTAGACCTCTCATGATCCAACCACGCGCGTCACCGGCACTCGGCTCCCCTACGGCGCGACTACGGCACGCACGCAGCGAGAACGCCTGAGGTTCCTACGATCCACGCTCGCAACGGCGCGAGCGTGGCGGCTACCGCCGTTGCAGTCTGGATCTGCGTCGGGGAGGTGAGAGTATCCGCGCAGGCGGCGTCGCGCGTAGCAAGAGACTCGCCGACATGGAGCCGTAAGAATGCACCGGGCGAGGCTCGCAGCGTGTAAGCGCGGGGCCGCGGAGCCCGGTCCCCCCTACGACTCACCGGGAAAGATGCGCCAGTTTCACCGCCTCGACCGTACGAAGTTGTCGGGTACTCCGCGAAGTACCCACCATGCGAGCAGCATTCCGACAGCGACGGTCCCGACCCCCACCCGGTACGCCGTACCGGCACCCAGCGATGGGGTGAGTCCGTCGACGGCAAAGGCCCAGATGAATGGGCCAACGACCGCGGCGGCCCGCGCGGACAGCACCAGCAGGCTGAAGAACCGACCCGCCTCCAAATCGGGAACCAGACTCAGCAACAACGGTCTCTCGGATGTCGCAATCCCTCCGAAAATGAGACCGATCGCGGCTCCGATAATCCAGAACGATGTCTGCGTCGGCGCAGCGATCATCGCAATCAGGAGGACGATCCAGCCGGCGAGAACCCAGGACAGAGTTCGCTTCGGCCCGAGCCGGTCTACCAGCCTCCCGATGAGGTAGCTCCCGACTATCGCGGGCAATGTCAAAACGAGCAGCAGCGTCGCTTCGGAGCCCTTGGTGAATCCCATGGCAAAGATCGCGTAGAGCGCCATGTTGGCGACGATCGTTCCCATCGCATCCTGGTAAAGAAATGAGGCGAGAATGAATCGCAGCGTGCCGGGATGTTTCTTCGCATCCTGATACGTGCGACCGACATCGGAAAATGCTTCACGCCATGGAATTCGCTTCTTCCCACGATCGGCGTTGTGATCCCGGCAGAACAGAAACAGGGGCAAGGAAAAGAGGAGAAACAGGAGCGCCGTCGGAACGAAGGTCGACACCCGTCCACCGTGTGATGTCAGCGGAACAATGCGTCGAATGAAATCGACGACGTTTCCTGGGATTGCCCCGATCAGCGGTATTGTCCCGGTGAAGAACGGCAGTGTGAGAAGCACGCCGGTGATGGTCCCGACGTAGCCGAGGGCGGTGCCGGTTCCCGAGAGACGCCCGCGATAATCGACCGGAGCCAGCTCGGACATCATCGCGTTGTAGAACGGTTGCGCCCCCTGGTACGCGTAGTTGGCAAGCGTGAACGCAGCGAGCACTCCGAAGATCGCAAAGCTTCGCGTCGATTCCGAGTTTGGGTTTGGATCGACAACTCCCTCTCCTGTGAGCGGAAGACTCGTCTGACCGAGTGCCGCCATTGCGACCAGGGCGGCGCATGCGATGAGCGTGAAGCCGACCACCCATGGCTTTCTTTTTTGCGTGGCGTCGGAGATCGCCCCGAACAACGGGATGGAGATGATGACCAGCGCGGACGCGGTACCGTTGGCAGTCGCGTAGAGGGTGTTCGAGTAGCCAAGGTCCGCGATGAGCCACGCCGAGAAATAAAGGGTGGCGATATTCATCGAGAATACCGTGTTCGCGAAGTCGTAGAGCGCCCAGCTCAAACGCTCGCGCAACGGTGCCAAAGGCGGATTGAGATCCCCGCTCTGAAGGTCTGGGCTCGATTCCATCATCTGGCCATGTGGTCGAAAGACCTCGCACAAGTTCCCGGAGGCGGACAAATTACTTCCATGTCCCTTCTGGTTGCGCGCTGCTGTGCTGGCTTGGCATTCGTGACTGCTTTCACAGGCTGTGGCGACAGAGCGTCGAAGGCCGCTGATTCCGGCCGATCGACTTCAGCGGCCGCGACCGTCCCGGTCAATGTCACGAACTGGGATCTGGAGGCGGGACCCGTGATGGTTCTCGCCTTGTCTGGCGACACTGTCGCGATTGTATTGCCACAGGTGACGGATAGCACCACGCCGTTCCCGGAATCAAGCGGTGTGCGATCCGGTCTTGCCGCCGATCTTTTTGGCAAAGCCGGCAAAGTCGTCTCGGCCACCGGTGTCACGCCGATTTCACGAGCTCCGCCTGGTGGCGACTGTGTTGCGTGGCCAGCTGGACAGCTGAAAACCTCTCGTTCGGATTGGCGAGTGGGGTTTGAGACCGGCCGCGTCACTGGCGTTCCTCTGGATTCTCTTGAAGGAAAATCCGGTGCTGATTCAGCCACACTCGCAGCGAGCATCGCCACCG
The DNA here is from genome assembly GCA_041747535.1 of Gemmatimonadaceae bacterium. Lineage (GTDB taxonomy): Bacteria > Gemmatimonadota > Gemmatimonadetes > Gemmatimonadales > Gemmatimonadaceae > UBA4720. The sequence goes on along the minus strand of JBGTEZ010000375.1, from coordinate 4,251 downwards.
CCGCCGCGGCACTTCCCTCGGCTGCCAACTCGGACTTTCGCGGGCTTCCTTTTCGCATTCGTTCCGCCGACACATTTCGAACGGACTCGACCGACGTTGTGATTGCCGACGTCGTTCGCAGCGTCAACGAGGAAGCGAATCCTCGGCTCGAGCATTATTTCGTCATCGCGGAACGACCAGCTGGCTCCCGCGCAAAATACAAAGTCGGGTTTTTCAGTCGCAGCGCCGGCGCCGAAGATGACGTAGAGATCACCGACCTGCTTGCTGTCGTTCTGGTCGGACCGGAACGGCGTCCCGCCGCAATCGTGAACGTCGAGGTCCATGACGGCGGAGCGCTTGGGCTGCTGGAGCGTACCGCTCCCGGACAGTGGCGGTTCAGGTGGAGAAGCGCGTACACCGGCTGTTGACGCACCGATAGCGAAATCAGAGTCCGGTCGGTGCGTCGACGAAACTCCATGGCAAGCTGAACCTCTCGCCCAGATGTTGAGCGAGCGCGCGCACTCCGAGCGTCTCAGTTGCGTAGTGACCCGCGTAAATAATCGCGAGACCACGTTCTTCCGCACTCACTGCAGTCCAGTGCGGACCTTCTCCCACAATGAGCGTGTCCACTTCCATTGCGGCCGCTTCTGCCAGCGTTTCAACTGACGCGCCGGCGCCGGTACATATCGCCCATTGCTTCGTTTGCCGGCCCGGGTTGATGATCGTGGTTCGAATGTCGCCGCCGCAACCTCTCGCGAATTCGCGCGCACGTTCCGCGACAGTCACTGTTTCCAGATCCGCCGTTCCCGCGACAGCGATGTAGGTATCACCGTGTCGCGCGAATGATTTCGTCGGCTGCAATCCAAGTCGTCGTGCGAGCAGTGCGTTATTTCCCAGTAACTGGTGCCGGTCGAGGGGAAGGTGTGAGGAATAGATCGCGATGTCGTGATCGACGAGAAAACGAAGCCGCCGGTATGATACTCCGACCAGGCGCTCCAATCCGCCCCAGAACATGCCGTGATGGACGACGAGCAAGTTGGCCCCACTCGCTGCTGCACCCTCGATCGTACGGGTGGAGAAGTCTACGGCTGCCGCAATGGCTTTGACCGGTCCTCTATTGGCGACCTGAAGACCATTTAGCGCGTTCGGATAATCAGCGACGCTCGAGGATTCCAGCAACTCATCGGCGTAGCTAGCGAGCTCTTCTGCTGTCGTCATTTCAGGCGCCTGGCGCTCGCAAATCTGTAAACAGATTTGTGTGGAGAAGGGTATCAATTCGACCAAATGGCAGGCCGTAACTCGTTATATACCAATGATTTAGCAATTTAGTGCATAACTCTGTTGATTATCCAGGAATTTTCAGGACTTCAAGCACTCTCTCGAGGTCATCGGCGGAATAGAACTGGATCGTCAGAGTGCCACGATTGTTCTTTCCGACGTTGAGGCTTACGTCGGTCTGAAGGAACTTCCTCAGCCGGTCTTCGATCCGTCTCACCTCGGGTTGTTGATCCGCCTTTCTTGGCCGGCCTGGCCGTTTTTTGCCCGATACCGGAACCTCCTCGCGGAGCCGGCGCTCGAGCTCACGCACCGTCAATCCTTCAGCTACGATTTCCTTGGCCAGTCGGGTAATCCGGGCAGGATCCTCCAGGGCCAGCAGGACTTTCGCATGTCCCAGGCTCAGCTGTCCCTGCTCGAGCAGCTTCCGGACGCCGTCGGGTAGCTGGAGTACCCGGAGCATGTTCGCGACGGTGGTTCGGTCCTTTCCCACCGTTTCAGCGATCTGTTGCTGCGTCATGCCGAAGTCGTGCGATAGGCGGTAGTAGCCTTCCCCTTCCTCGACGGGATTCAGATCCGCTCGTTGAAGATTCTCGATCAGGGCGAGAGTGAGAATGGCCTTGTCATCGATCTCCTTGATGATGGCGGGAATCTCCTTCCACCCGAGCTTGGTGGCGGCGCGAAGCCTTCTCTCGCCGGCAATAAGCTCGAATCCATCTTTACCCGGCCGCCTGCGAACGGTTATGGGCTGAAGGAGTCCGCTGGCGTTCAGACTTTCCTGCAGCTCACTCAGCTCTTCAGCCTTGAACTCCTTCCTCGGCTGGAACGGATTGCGAGCGATCTGGCTTACGGGGATCGATTTCAGCGCGCCCTCATCGCTTGATGCAAGCCCGCTGGCATTCCCAAGGAGTGCCTCGAGTCCGCGGCCGAGGCGACGCGGGGGTGGCTGTTTATCAGCGGCCATTTTCTTCTCCCTGGACTGTTCTCTCCATGAGCTCGCGCGCGACACTCATGTATGCCTGCGCTCCTACCGATGCGGCATCATAGAGAATGATCGGCTTGCCGAAGCTGGGCGCTTCGGCGAGGCGCACGTTGCGTGGCACCACCGTTTGAAAAAGCTTTTGGCCAAAGTATTCCCGCGCATCATCGGCAACTTGTCGGGAGAGATTCAGCCGTGAGTCATACATTGTCAGCAGCACTCCATCGATGCCCAGCTTTTCGTTGGCACTGTGCTGTACGCGGTGGACCGTGTTCAGCAACTGCGACAGTCCCTCGAGAGCGTAATACTCGCACTGCAGGGGGATAAGAAGCGCGTCGGCTGCCGCGAGCATGTTGATGGTTATGAGCCCGAGCGATGGCGGGCAATCGATGATTATGAAGTCGTAGTCGTCGCGAAGCGAGTCGACCGCCTGGCGCATTACGTGATCGCGATCGTCCCGGTCTATGAGCTCTACCTCTGCCGCGGCGAGGTCTGGCGTGGCTCCGACGACATCGAGCTTTTCGAACTGCACCCCGCTCTGGCGGGCCGACCTCAGGTCGGAATTTCCGATCAGGACGTCGTAGAGGGTGAGCGGAACACTTTCCTTCTGCAAACCCACGCCGCTCGTGGCATTTCCTTGGGGATCTCCATCCACGAGCAGTGTGCGCTGCTCGGCCGCTGCCAGACTCGCGGCGAGATTTACGGCGGTGGTCGTCTTGCCGACGCCACCTTTCTGATTTGCGATTGCGATTATTCTCGCCACTGAACGCCGGAGAGGGAAAAAGGGCCGAGGCCTAATTTAACGCATCGTCTCCGGCGGTTTCCACGTGGAACGTTGGAAAGATGTTCCACGTGGAAATACGGCACTAGCGGCCCGGGTTGAATCTCCAGCGGGTGCTGACAACCACGGAGAGAGATTCCTGCCCAGGCTGGATGGGCGTGTCCGCCTGCATCCGGGCGGCTGCCTCCATCCGGTACATGGGCTGGGGTGGTTGGGGCATATACGGTCCGATATTGATGTCGAGCAGCGCGCCCAGTGTTCCTCCCGCCGCTGCTGCTGCTGCCTGGGCATCGGCACGCGCCTTGGCGATTGCGCCGGCGATAGCGGTGCGACGCGCAGCCTCGGTGTTCGAAGCATAGAACTGGAGGGAGGTCATCATGTTCGCTCCGCGGGAGAGCGCGGCATCGATCACCGGCCCAACCTGGCTCAGCTGCCGGATGTCGGCGACGATGGTGTTGGTCACGTTGTACCCGGTGATCTCGGGCTCCTTTCCCTCGCGGTGCACGTAGTCGGGGGAGACGTTGTAGTTCAGGGTCGAGAGCTGGTCATTGGTCAGACCCAACCCGCGAAGAGCCGCCAGCACTGACTGAAGCTTGGTCGCGTTCTGGGTAGCGGCCGCTGCAGCGGTAGCTGCCCGCGTCTGAACGCTGATCTGAATGGTTGCCCGATCAGGGGAAACCTTGACTTCATGCTGTGCCGCCACAGAAATCTGCGGAATCGGCTCTAATGGCGTCCTAATGTCCTGAGTATGGGCGCTTAATGGCGCTAACAACGCCGCACTTACTGCAAATATCACTGCTTTCATGATCGTTCCTTTCGCAAAAAGGTGGATGCATCCCCTTGAGAACCACAACTTCCGACTACCAGGCGGGGGCTGTAGGCGGGCCGGCCGGGAGGTACGTGCTTTCCTGCGCGTCGGATGCTGGCCTCACACTATGTGATAAAGGTCAACGCGTCCCCTAAAAAACCGGTGTTCGTAGACGCCCGGAACTCGGGGCCGGCACGCCCACAGCCCCGGCTGGTAGTCGGAAAGTTGTAGTTGCAGTTCCCTAAATGATGGACGCCAACAGTCTCCTTCCTTGCACATCCCCTGCTAGATGCATGCGTGCGAACCCATGAAAATGGCTGCGCATAATCATCCCCGCTACATTGCCCTCGTGAAAATGTCGCAGGCCACGGTTGGGATGGCCACGCTCCTGATCGCCCTCTCCGCGCTCGGCTTCGGCTCGATCTCGGT
>JBGTEZ010000374.1:0-2912 GCA_041747535.1 Gemmatimonadaceae bacterium | reverse complement strand
AGCGCGTTCGCGGCGGTGGCGACGAAGAAGAGCAGCACCGCCCATGAAACGACGGAGCCCACGATGTCCGCGATCCGCCGCTCGCGCGCGACGCCGGCGAAGGAGGTGCGAAACGCGGGGCCGGGCATCGCACGCTCGAAGGCACCTACGATCCGCACGGCGAGCAGGCGCAGCAGGAACGCCAGCAGCAGCCCGATTGCGAGCAGGACAACGGCGGTAATGAGCCGCGACTGGTTGGCGGAGAGCCATTGGCCCACGCCCAGTACCGACTGCTGGACATTGGTGGTCAGCTCAGTCTCCATTATCAGGCTCCTCGATGGCTGTATTACGCTAATGTACTGACTGCTCCGCCGCGCGTTTCTGATCTAACGATGAAATATCGAGGACAGACCTGCTGCGAAAGCTCATCGTTTCAGAGTTCATGACTGCGGTCAGCGGTGTCGAGGCGCTCGAGCGTTAAGCCTTTACCGTCTGGCGGCGCCGTTTCCGGACGGTAGGTTTGCCTGTGCCGGTGTTGGCGTCCCAGGACAGGAACGGTGGCTAAAAGCCGCGACTGGTCACCCCGCGCACCGGAGGTATCCTTCATCCGTAAGGAGGAAGCAATGACGGCGCGCACGTTCATCCCGGCCCTTGCTGTTGCTTGCCTGATCCCGCTCGGCTGCGACAGAGCTCCGACGGATTCCCTGAGCCCGGGCCGCCTTTCTTTCATCACCAACGGCGCGCTCGATCGAAACGCCCACCCGGCCGTCGTGCTCATCCTGATGGATGTCGGCGGACAGCCGGCGTTCCGCTGCTCCGGCACTCTTATCGCGCCGAAGCTGGTGCTGACGGCCGGACATTGCGCCGGGGAGCCCGGCGAGTTCAGCGGCATGCGCATCTTCACCGAGAGCGATGTCGAGAACGGGAACAACAACTACCCGTTCGCCGGCCCCAATACCGTCGAGGCCGCGTCGTGGCAGGCCCACCCGCTCTATACGTCAAGCGCGTTCTTCCGGCACGATGTGGGGATCATCCAGCTCACGAAGGCGGTAAAGCTCGGTGCCGACCAGTACGGAAAGCTCCCCGCGGTGAACCAGCTGGACGCGCTTAAGCCCAGCGCCGCCACGGTGTTCACGGCCGTTGGCTACGGCCTCCAGAGAATCAACCCGGTCTTCATTCAGGCCGACCTGGTGCGCATGAGCGCAGTGCCTCACCTGATCCAAATCAACACGGGATTCACGGGGGACTTTTCGCTCCTGCTGTCGAACAACGCCGCTACGGGTGGCACCTGCTTCGGCGACTCCGGCGGGCCGAACTACCTTGGCTCCGGCAACGTGATCGCCGCAGTGACTTCGTTCGGCCTCAACGGGAGCTGCGGCGGTACTGGCGGCGTTTTTCGCCTCGATCGTCAGAACGTCCTGGATTTTGTGAACCGATTTCTGAACTGAGTGGCGGCAGCGTCTGCCGGCAGCTGAACCGGGGCGCCGGCAACATATCCAGCACACTGTGCGTCGTTGGCTCTGGTTGGAGCGCGATGGTACGAACGAACGTTCGATGAGTGAACCGATCATCACTGTCTCCCAGCTGACGCGATGCTTCGGTGCCAGGACGGCGTTGGCATCGGTGAGCTTGTCGCTGTCGCGCGGCGCGGTCTACGGTCTCGTCGGCGCGAACGGAGCGGGCAAGACCACGCTCATCAGACACATCCTCGGCTTGCTGCGGGCGGAAAGCGGCTCGGTCCGCGTTTTCGGCCTCGACCCTGTCGCCGATCCGGTCGGAGTCCTGTCGCGGATCGGCTATCTCTCCGAGGAAAATGACCTGCCCGGCTGGATGCGAGTCGATGAGCTCGTTCGCTACTCGCGCGCGTTCTATCCCGACTGGGACGATGTGTACGCGGAGGAGCTGCGCCAGAGCTTCGCGCTCGACCCGGCCGCGAAAATCAGGACTCTCTCCAAGGGGCAGAAGGCGCGGGCTGGTCTGCTCGTCGCGCTGGCGCACCGGCCCGAACTGCTCGTGCTGGATGAACCGTCTTCCGGTCTCGATCCCATCGTTCGCCGCGACATCCTTGGCGCCGTGATTCGCACCATCGCTGACGAAGGGCGCACCGTGCTCTTCTCGTCGCACCTGCTGGAAGAGGTGGAAGAGGTCGCCGATCACGTCACGATGATCAGCGAGGGCAGGATCGCGCTGAGCGCGCCACTCGACGCAATCAGAGAATCGCACCGCGTCGACGGACGCGTGCCATCTCTCAATGAGATCTTCGTCGCCCACGCAGGAACGCCCGCGGTATCAGCACCGGAGACGTAAACTCGTGCGCTCCCCCGCTCTCGCATTCGCCTGGGAATTCAAGCAGCGGCATCGCTGGGGACTGATCGCGATAACCGTCTACCTGGTCGCCCTGACCGTGACCAGGCTCCTGTTCCTCGAGCCGGGTCAGTCCATCGATCTCGACAGCGCCGAGACCTTTGCGTTCGTGGTGATGGGGCCGATGACGGCGACGGCTGTGTATTTCCTGGCGGTGTTCAGCTTTGGCCTCACGGGTGACCTTGCTGGCCGCCCGTCGATTTATCCCGCGCGCATGTTGACCCTGCCGGTGACGACCGCCGCGCTCGCGGGTTGGCCGATGCTATATGGCACGGTGGCTGTGACATTCCTATGGCTGGCAATTCGGCTTCTCGGACTGTGGCCGGCCGGCATCGACGTGCCCCTTATCTGGCCGGCGCCTCTCGCGGCGGTGCTGCTCGCCTGGACGCAGGTGCTGATGTGGATGCCGTATGGCCTGCGGGGATTGCGTGTGATCGTCGTCGTGCTGTGGCTGACTGTGATCGACACCATCGTGCTGCTGGCGGTTTACTTCGATGCCTCTGAGTTCCTGATGGTAGCGGGTCTCGTTCCCCAGCTTCCTCTCGCTTATCTCGCCGCCCGCTTCGCCG